>CAJJLI010000021.1 GCA_905192625.1 uncultured Clostridium sp.
TACTTGTTTCTGCAGGTGGCTGGTATTATTATACCGTTGGATATTCTGGTTTTATGGCAGCGGCACCTTTAATCGAAGGTTTGATTACAACCAGATTAAAAGACGATGTGGTTGATATTGCAAATAAAGTACCTGGCGCAGCCATTAGTTTTTCTTATATTATAAAAATTTTAATTATTTTATTTATTATATATACTGGAAATGCTGTTTGTAATTATGCATCGCAGCACTTATTAACCAATGGTATTCAAAATGCAATGCGTGACTTAAGAAATGATGTTCAAAAAAAGATAACAAAGCTTCCAGTAAGTTATTACGACAAGCGTACTGTCGGTGATATTTTAAGTATTATTTCAAATGATATTGATACAATGTCAAATGCATTGCAACAAAGTATGTCGAAAATATTAACTGCCTTTTTATCGATTACATTAGCTGTTATATTAATGTTTTATATTAATCCTTTGATGGCAGTCATTGCAGTTTTATTAATACCAAGTAGTGTACTCATCATGAAGTTTATAATGAAACGTTCATCCGCAATGTTTCGTAATCAGCAGATGGCTCTTGGTACGTTAAATGGCTATATTCAAGAAAGATATACTGGATTAACTGAAATTAAATTGTATGGAAAACAAGAAGATTCTATTGAACAGTTTATTAAGATTAATAATAATCTATGTGAAAATGGTTTCCGTGCACAGTTCATATCTGGTCTTATGTCACCTTTAATATCATTTATAACGTATATAGCAATTGTTGCTGTAACAATTTTAGGTGCAATTTATGCTGTTACCGGAGCAATTACGGTTGGACAACTTCAAGCGTTTATACGCTATATGTGGCAATTAAATGAGCCAATGGAGCAAGTAACACAGCTGTCTTCAACAATTCAATCGGCTATGGCAGCGGCGAATCGAGTATTTGAGTTTTTAGAAGAAGAGGAAGAAGTTGCAGATGTGACATCTCCAGTAAAAATCAACGATGTAAAAGGAAATGTTACCTTTGAGGATGTTTCTTTTGGTTATAGCAAAGATAAGATGTTAATTGAACATCTTAATGTAAATGTTAAAAGTGGTCAGATGGTAGCAATTGTTGGTCCAACTGGCGCAGGTAAAACTACTTTAATTAACCTGTTGATGAGATTTTATGATGTTAACAAAGGAGCAATTAAAGTCGATGGCGTAGATATTAGGGATATGAAGCGAGATGACCTTCGTTCCATCTTTGGAATGGTATTACAGGATACTTGGTTGTTTAATGGTACAATCGCGGATAATATTAAATACGGCAAAGAAGATGCAACACAAGAAGAAATTGAAAATGCTGCTAAGACTGCAAATGTAAATCACTTTATTAAAACTCTGCCAGATGGATATCAGATGATTCTAAATGAAGAATCCTCAAATGTGTCTGCGGGTGAGAAGCAGCTTTTAACAATAGCGAGAGCTTTCTTAGCTGATCCTGCAATATTAATCCTTGATGAAGCCACTAGCTCTGTTGATACAAGACTGGAATTATTGCTTCAGACCGCTATGAAAAACATTATGAAGGGAAGAACAAGTTTTGTTATTGCCCATCGCCTTTCAACAATTCGAAATGCAGATTTGATTCTAGTAATGAATAATGGTACGATTATTGAGCAAGGAACACATGAAGAACTAATGAATAAGAAAGGTTTTTATGAAAAACTCTATATGAGTCAGTTCCAAAAGCAATAAGAAGTGTTTCTTAGATTAAATCTTAAATGCATGTAGCATGTTAAATTTATAATACAAATAAAATGAAGAAGTATCCTAGAATTGAAATGCTACATCAAGGAGGATACTTCTTTTTTTATTGCTATGTAAACCAATCAGGCGCGTTCTATAAGAAATAAAAGCATAAATACTGCTATATTGGGCCCCTTTTCATCCTATAAATGTATATTAATTTATTTTATTAGACAAAATAGTGAAACAATTTGACATTTAGAGTGACAGGTGTTATAATAATATCATAATTAATAAGAATAGTTGAACAGAATGAGTATATACATAATATATAGAAGTTTTTTAAAACTACTTATAATATTTTAGAAAAACGAAGAGTTCGTTTATAATGGAGGAAAAAGTTATGAAATTATTTAGATGTATCGTATGTGGTTATATTTATGAAGGTGAGAATGCACCAGATGCATGTCCTAAATGTGGAGTAGGTGCTGATAAATTTGAAGAAATGAATAAAGAAGATGCGGACAAAGTTTATCGTTCAGATAAGTCCAATTCCATTCATATGCAAATTATAGCTTTAGCTGAGCAGATTGCAGCTCTTAGCCAAGAAGGAATTGAAGATAATTTAGATCCATATTGTGTTGGAGTATTTACAAAAGCTAAGAATGAAGCTTGGATGATCAAACAAAGATCAAAGGCTGAGCTTGCTGGACATATGAGCAAAGGTAAATGGTAATAAAACGTTCGAACATATTTTAAAATGATTTTAAAATAGAGATATAGCATATTATGAAACTATGAATGAATAGTAAAATAATATGCTATATTTTTTTGTCTCTTTCTTAAGGACTAAGGTGGTTCTAGCGAAAAATTACTTTAGACTCAGAGCAATTTTTATGACGATATCAAATGATAATTGTGATAGAGCTGGTATATAAAATTCATTCTCTGATAGGTAAAAAAAACAAGCTATGGTATAATAAAACAGAGTGATCCGTCCATGGCCAATCATCACTAAGTTTTGACATTGGAATAGAAATGCTTTAGATATACGTAGCGGTAGAAAGGATGATTTCAGATGAAATTTATACATATAGCGGATGTTCATCTAGGTGCTACACCAGATAGCAACTATCCTTGGGGAAAATTGCGACAAAAAGAGATTTATGATACCTTTTACAAAGTTATAAGTCACTGTAATGAACAGTATATTGACTTACTATTAATTGCTGGAGATTTATTTCATAAGCAACCATCAATTCGAGAATTAAAAGAATTAAATTATATGTTTGAGAAATTGGAAAATACAAAGGTTGTATTGATTGCGGGAAACCATGACTATATTGGGGCAAAATCCAATTATACTAATTTTGCATGGTGCGATCATGTATATTTTTTAGAGGATGAAGCGATAGATAGTATTTACATAGAAGAAATCAATACCGAAGTTTACGGCTTTAGTTATCACACAAGGGATGTATTATCCTCAAAGGTTGATTCTATTTGTCCTGGTGTTGAAGAGCGCATTAATATTTTATTAACCCATGGTGGAGATGATAGAAATCAACCCTTTGATAAAAAGGCTTTACTAAAATCAGAATTTGATTACATTGCACTTGGACATATACATAAACCGGAAGGGCTTTCGAATCGTATGTTCTATCCTGGATCTTTAGAACCACTTGATAAAAGTGAACTTGGTGACCACGGTTACATTTTGGGTGAGATCTTTAAAAATGATGAAACCGCTGAGGGACATGCTCCAAGTTCTAGTATAAAAACGACGTTTGTAAGAATAGCATGCAGAGAATACATAAAATTAGAATTACAGATAACGCCGAATACAACAAACGGTGCTTTGGCAGATCAAATTCGTGAGGCTATTTGTAATTGTGGTGAAAATAACATCTATCGATTTGTACTATGCGGGAAACGAGACGATGATATTTTATTTGATTATGATGCACTAAAAGAACTGGGAAATATCATTGAAATTGAGGATACCACCCTTCCTGATTATAATTTTATTCAGTTACGTGACGATAATAGTAATAATATCGTAGGTTTATATATTGAACGAATCCTGCAGCAGGAAGTGAATGATAAGCTAAAAGAAAAGGCACTTTATTTAGGCATTGAGTCTTTATTAAAAGCAAGAGAGTAGAAAGGTTGATTACCCTTGGATATAAAAAAGTTAGTACTGAGTCATTTTGGAAAATTTCATAATAAGGAAATCGTATGCAAGCCAGGAATCAACATTATATATGGTGGAAATGAGGCTGGTAAATCAACCATTCATTCTTTTATAAGGGGAATGCTATTTGGAATCGAAAAAGCAAGGGGAAGAGCAGGAAGGGATGACTTATATACGAAGTATCAGCCTCTTATTAACCCAGCTTCTTATGAAGGGAGTATGGAGTTTTCTTTTAAAAATGATGATTTTTTGGTATATCGGCGTTTTTATCAGAAAGAAAAGCATACGCAGCTGGTGAATGTGACATTAGGTAAGGAGATTAAGAATGTAGAAGGAAGGCTACGTATTCTTTTTCCTGAACTGACGGAGAGTGCTTATCGTAATACCATTAGTATAGAGCAGTTACGTGCGAGAACGGATGCCCAGCTTGCAAATGAAGTAAGAAACTATATTGCGAATTTAAGTACGACGAAATCAAGTGAAGTGGATGTTAATAAAGCAGTAAGTGATTTATTAGAAAAGAAGAAACAGATTACTTCGAAGAATACATTAGATAAAATCAATAGAGTAAAGGAAGAAATTGAGGAAGGATTGGAATGTGAGCGGTCCATCCAGCAAGCTAGCATAGCATTAAAGGAATTGTATGAACAGAAAAAAAAGAAAGAACAATCGTATTTACAACGAATGAAGGAGTTACAGACCCTCTTAGAGAATGAAAAAAGACTAGATGCCATCAAACAAAAATATCAATGGTATCTTGAGCTTTTAGATGAGAGTGGGCATGTGAATAAGAAAATCGATTCGATTACGGAAGAATTGGATGAGAATAATCAATCGACATTTATGAATGCTTTAGACGGTGACATCAGGATATTGGAGGAGTTATCTAATAAACTAGAAGGATTAAGAAAGCAGCAGGAAGGCGATCAAGCGAATCGATTGGACGTGCGTAAAAAGCAAAAAGGCAGGAGAATATGTTCGGCAATTGCATTGCTTATGGGGACCTTATTTTGTTTTATACCTATTGGTAGTCATGTAAGCCGTATTACCGTAGGAGTTTTATTGGTGGTTAGTTCGTTATTTTACTATGCCTTAATTATGAAACGTATGAAGGCAGAGCTAGAATCGAGCGTCACAGAAGAGAAATCCACGAAGCTTCAAATGCTTCAGATAGAGAATAAGAAACGTGAGATTTTATCCAAATACAAATGTAATGATATTTCTAGTCTTAGAGAATACCAAAAGTTGTACGGTGCAAAAGAAGTTCGATTACAACAGTTGAAGGGGCAGTTGCTTGAGTATCAAGATCAGAGGGATAAGCTAAAATATAAGTTAAATAATTTATATAATGAGATGTCTACAGTTGCGAATCAGATATTCCATTGTAATGAAGTATCCGAGGAGGTAATAAGGCAATTAGAGAGGGAGTTAAGCTTATATAAATTGCAAGCAAAACAATTACAAGAAGAGTATGAAACAGACAAAATGCAAGTAGCGATACAAATTGATCGTTTCGAAAATGTAATTATTCAGAATCAAGAAAAAGAAAGTGAATTAAATGAAAAGCAAAGGGAGTATGAAGATTTATTGCATACACAGGAAGAAGATGAATTTATGCTGGAGGCAATTAAGCTAACCGTTGAGACGATTAAAGAGCTTTCTATAGAAATTCACGATAGTTTTGGTACAACACTTAGCAATAAGGTGTCAGAACAGCTAAGTTTTCTTACGGATGGAAAATATAAAGAAGTTCTTGTGGATGAGAATTTAAATATAAAAATACTGCATGAATTACAATACATCCCACTTGAAAAATTAAGTGTAGGAGCAATGGATCAGGTTTATTTTGCACTACGCTTGGCAATTGGCGATTTATTATTTGAGGGTGAACCAATGCCAATCATCCTTGATGATAGTTTTGCTTACTATGATGATGAACGATTACAATCTGCTTTAAAAATACTCTCCTCTATGAAAGATAGACAAATTATTTTATTTACCTGTCATCATAGAGAAGAAGCATATTTATTAGAGAGTGGTACGCCATTTCACTATGTGAAATTGTAGCTTTAAGAACTAGCAACATGGAGGATAGAATGAAACGAGGAAGACGACTGAAAAAAATCTTGTTCATGATGATTCTTATATTGTCATTGATACTTTCAGGTATTCTAGCGTTGTTTTATATTTTATATGGTAGAGATGTTCTAGCATTAAAGAATAAAGCGGATCAGATTTCAAGAAAAGCAAGCGAAGAATCTTTTAAAGCATCACAAACAAGTATTGTTTATGCTGAGGATGGTAGTATTATATCAGTGTTAAAATCTGAAAAAGAAGTGTATTATCTGGCATATAATAGTATTCCAAAAGCAGCAATTGATGCAGTTTTAGTCACAGAAGATAAAAAGTTTTTTTCACATGAAGGAATTGATTATTTGGCGAATATTCGTGCGTTCCTTGCGTTAATTAAAAATAAAGGTGAGATTAAACAAGGGGCAAGTACGATTACTCAACAATTAGCTAGAACAGTTTTTTTAACAAATGAGATTAGCTTTGAAAGAAAAGTTACGGAATTATTTTTGGCAGCAGATTTGGAAAAGAAATTTTCAAAACAGCAAATTTTAGAGTTTTATTTAAACAATATATATTATGCGAATGGGTACTACGGTATTCAAGCAGCGAGTAACGGATATTTTGGCAAAGGTGTTAAGGAACTTACATTATCTCAAATTGCATTTTTGTCATCCATACCCAACAATCCGACAGTACTAAATCCACTTACTCATTTTGATAATACGTTGGAACGTAGAGATAAAATTTTAAAACAAATGTATGAGAGTGGTGTCATTTCATTCAGCGATTATGAAGATGCTTTAAATGAGGAAATCGTTTTAAGTCATAGTGAAACCACATTGCATGACTATGCTGAAAGTTATACATATTACAATGCAATTCGTTTGTTAATGGAAGCAGAAGGATTTAATTTTCAAACTACATTTAAATCTGAGGAAGAAAAAAAATCGTACGATGAGTTATATTATGAGACCTACTATCGTATTCAGAGACAGCTATATACAAAAGGTTATCGCATTTATACTTCCCTTGATTTAGAAAAACAAGAGTTACTAAAGCAGGCGGTAGATGATAAGTTAAGTGAGTTTACTGCCGTTAATAAAGATGGAATCTATGAACTGCAAGGAGCAGCCGTATGCATTGATAACGATACAGGACTTGTGGTGGCAATCATCGGTGGAAGAGATCAAAATACCGTTGGGTATACGCTTAACCGAGCATATCAAAGTTTTAGACAACCAGGAAGTGCGATTAAGCCGTTGCTTATTTATACGCCATTGTTTGAAAGAGGGTATTTCCCGGAAACTTTAGTTATGGATGAGAAAATCAAAGATGGCCCTCAAAATGCGAACAATGTTTATTCAGGAGAGATAACCCTTAGAAAAGCAGTTGAGGTATCAAAGAATACAGTTGCTTGGAATTTATTAAAGGAGTTAACACCAAGTGTAGGCTTAGCTTATTTGACGCAAATGAATTTTTCACATATAACAAGTTCGGATTATAATTTAGCAATTGCTCTTGGAGGTTTTACCTATGGTGTTAGTCCACTTGAGATGACTGCTGGGTTTGCAACCCTTGTAAATGATGGGGTCTATCGTACACCAACGTGTGTTGTTAAAATTACGGATGCAGAGGGCAATGTAATCGTTGAAAATACAGTGAAAGAAAAGAAGATTTATGATGTTAATGCATCAAGGATGATGACGGATGTATTGACTGGTGTTATGAAAACAGGGACTGGTAGTAGATTGGCACTGGATCATATAACAACAGCAGGTAAAACCGGAACTACTACAGAACGAAAAGATGGTTGGTTTGTTGGATATTCAAAGTATTATACGACAGGTGTTTGGGTGGGATGTGATTATCCAAAGAGTATCCAAGGACTTTCGGGAAATTCATATCCAGGACAGATTTGGAAAGAGTTTATGAATAACATTCATACAAATTTGCCCGATGCATCTTTTCAGCCGTATGAAGGCTTGGAAACTGTTACGAATTCGAGTGATACCATGCAAGAAAATGAAACCTTAGATGCGAACTCTATAGAGAATTCAAAAGATGATATTAAAAATGGCATCAACCATGAAACGGTAGATTTAAACAATAAGAATTCACCAAATGAAAAAGCCGAATTGGATGATTCTAAAAACGCTCAAGAGGAACAAAAAACAGTAGATGAAGATATCATTGGGGAAAACACGGTAGAAGACGATTCCGTTAATCCAAATATAGATGCTGAAAATGAGGCGGATGACATTCTTAACGAAGATTATTTCCAGGGTGAAGACTCAGAAGATGTATTCTGGGATGAACAACAGTGGCAAAACGAGCAGTGGAACGAGGAGTAGCAAGACGGACAATGATTTATGTATTATGTGAAACATAATAGATTGTTCTGCTAGTTTAGAAGGGAACATATTATGGAAGGTTTAGATATTGTACTTTGCGATGATGAGGAATATTATATCAACGATTTAAAAACGCACATTTTAAAATATCAAAAAGAAGTAGATACACAGTTTCGCTTAAGGGTATATCACTCTGGTGAACAGTTGATTGATGATATAACAAAAGAGAACATACCAATGGATATTATATTTTTAGATATTAAAATGATGGATTTGGATGGGGTAGAGGTTGCTAAGAGAATTCGTCAAACACATAAAGATGTTGTTATTGCATTCATCACGAATTTTGAAGAGTATGCGTTACATGCATTTGAAGTGGAGGCGATGGACTATCTGCTTAAGCCCATTGCTTATGATAAAGTAAAAAGATTCTTAAACCGAGGAATAGTGCATATACGATATTGTAGGGATAGGGAACAATCAAACTTGCGATATTTATCAATAAAACATAAAGGTGAAGATGTTCTGATCGATACAGATACAATTATATATATTGAAAAAATGAAGAATCAATGCATTTTTCATATGGAAGCAACTACACTTACCTGTTATGAGTCCATTACAAAATTAAAAGACAAACTTGACGAGTCTCAGTTTGTCTTTTCCCACCAGGGCTATATTATTAATTTCCATAAAGTAAAGGAAGTTAAGAAGAATGCTGTTTGTTTAGGCAACGGTATTGAAGTACCTGTTAGTAGAAAATATTATAGTACTTTGCGTGATCGACTTCTTGATAAGATTGAGCGGTTACGCATAGGTAGAGAGCAAGCGAAAAATACTTATGATTCGTAGTTGGGAAATAATATATTAACTTCAAAAGTCTCGGAATCGTAAGTAAATGATATTTTTCCATTTAGACGGCTTGTGGTATTTTCTACATTTTTCAAACCAATTCCATGAAGGATATTTTGATCCTTTTTTGTAGATAGAAAGCCACCTTTCGTTTTTTTTAAGTTTTCCATATGATTGTTTTTGCAATCGATTTCAAGGTAAGAATCTAGTTGGTGTAAGGAAATAAAAATATTTGGATTCTTACATTTTGATGCAGCTGTAATCGCATTGTCTAATATATTTCCTAATATTGTTGTTATATCAAAATCAGATATGTAAAGATGTCCAAAGTTAAGACTGTGTTGGAATTGAATTCCTCTTTCAATGCAGTCTTGTTTTTTTACGCTTAGAATGGATGAGACAATTGGATGCGAGGTTCTAACGATGGTTTCGTTTCCGATGGTATCCGATATCTTCTGCAAGTATTGACATAAGCTTTCATTCTCACCGTTCTCTGCATAATGATTTATAATTGCTAGGTGATTTTTGAAATCATGTTTTAGAGTATTTACTGACTGTAAAGAATCGTTAACCTTTCGGTAATAATCTTTTTCTAGGCGTTCATTTTCAAGTAGCATACTTTGGGTAACTTCATTTTTAAGGGTTGATATTAAGCTTTGATAGATGGATACGGATGCTAGTATCATTAATACTATTAAATAAGTAATTGGCATTACATTATTGACATTAAGTATATTCGTAAATAATAAAATATTAAGTACAATTAAAGCTAAGAGAGATACTGTAAAAACAAGATTAAATTTTAATCGATAAGCCCTATGTATATTGAAAGAGTGTAGACTTTTTGAATTGATATATAAATTTATTGCAATATAAAGCAACGTAGCTACAATTATATAATTGTACCATTTAAAAGATTCATTTGGTATATTGACATTTAAAAGATCCAAAATTATTTGCAAATTAATTAAAATGAAAATGAAAAAAAATTGAGTTACTAAATGGTATTTTAATAGTAAAATAATTTTATATTTTAGACTTTCATTAACAACGATACATATATATATGAAATCTAGTAAAATTGTGAAAATAGAAGGTACATTTGGTACAACAGTGTAAATAAAATCTAAGCCTAAAAAAATAAATCGAAGGATATGTTTTTTAGTAGAATCATTTGTTTGCGAGAAGTGGTAAACAAATTGTTCCCTGACCAAAAAATATATAAAATTAAAAAGTAATTGAAAATAAAACTGTTCATGAAACATTGAATCGCTCCTAATATATTCACTGGCGTTATAATTAATCATTTGAATTACCAAACATCACTAAAATCCTACTAATTATAACATATGACTTGTAAATAACAATATATTCTACTAAAATAATAAAATAGTGTAAGAAAATAGAGAATTATAAATAATGATTTATTGAAAGAAGAGTTGGTAGGATATGTTTTATATCAAATATAAGGCGGTTATTATCATTATTCTAGGGCTTTATCTTTTATTAGAACTTGTATTAGAGCGACTATTAAAAGTTAGAAGCAATTTACTTAAGCAATTTCATTCAAAAAGGAATTACATAATATTTTTTATCGTATTTATCATTATTGTGAATGTTGTAATACAGCTATTTTTAAGTCACTCTCATAACATAATAAGCATTGTTTCAATTGCACTGTCCATTTTTTTTCTTAATGTATCGGAAAATGTGATTAGTGAAGAGGACGAAGTTTCAGGGGTCGCTTAAAAACATCATAATCTATTAAAATGCTATTTCGAAATTAAAAATAGGAAAATGTAAAAATTATGGTCACAAAAAAGGTAAGGGGAAGCCCTTACCTTTTTGCAGTTCCAATACTGTTGACAGATTATGGTATTAACGTATAATGAAAGATAAGTTTATAAAAATATGCCTGTTTATGATTATAGGTATCGAGGAGGAGATATTTATTTATGAAAAAGGTCGGACAAGTAATATGGGGCATTTTTCAAGTATTTACGTACATACTTATTCAACTGATCGTAGGAGCACTGGTATCAATGGTTTACGCAATCGTAAGATATCTACAGATGTCTGGGCAAGGAATTTCGGATTATAATGTAGCACTTTCCATCATTTTAGAGGACATATCTAAATCCAATTATATGATGTTAGCTTCTTGTTTCATTTCACTTATAGCAGCGGTTATTTATACAATATGGTATAATAAGGGGTATGTTAAGAGGAAGAAAGTTGATTTAAGAAAAGTTTTAACACCAAAGAATATTACAGTTATTGTTGTACTGGCAGTATGTGTACAAATCTTTTTGATTACTTTTGTCAGTATAATTGAGGGAATGAAACCAGAGTGGTTTACAAATTATAATGAGTTAATGAGTCAATTTGGAATAGGAACATCATTACAATCTTTTTTATATGTGGCTATTTTAGGACCAATTGTGGAAGAATTACTAATGCGAGGACTAGTTCTAAATCAAATGAAGAAAGCAATGCCATTTCTTGCCGCGAATATGGTGCAAGCATTCTTATTTGCATTATTACATGGAAATCTTGTTCAAGGAAGTTATGCATTTATCCTAGGTCTTTTGTTTGGCTATGTCTATCAAAAGTATAATACAATCTACTCAACGCTATTATTTCACATTGCTTTTAATGCGAGTGGTTATCTAATTGATGTTGTTTTCCGAGGCGTTGATTTCAACTTTGCGATGATCATTTTTTTAGCGGTTCTTTCGTTGGTATTTAGTTTACTGATGATTTGGAAGATATTAAGAGGTGAGTATTATACTTACATAGGTGATTTAGGAATCAGCATGGA
>CAJJLI010000022.1 GCA_905192625.1 uncultured Clostridium sp.
TTTCAAAAGGAACTAAAATTTATGAGATTAGTGGTTACGATAAAAAAGCTTATTTAGGTGTGTACATTGATGAAGTTTACTATTTATATAAAGCAAGTAATTATGAACTTCCAAGCAAATTAGTGGGAGACTCGTTATAAATAATTCAGATTGTAAATAAATACCTTATAACATTGAAGAATTAATATTGACAAAAAAAATTAAGATAATTATAATGAGAACGTAGTAATAAAAATTATAAATAACAAGAATTGTTTGAAAGGCGGAATTTATGTTAAGTGCGATTGTCGAGGTAACAAGAGCATAACTTCATAAAAGTAAGGGTTGTTAGCATATTGTATGCTTTTTTTGTGTACCCTTTTTACCGTCTACGGCTTTTCTATATAAAATATAAATTAAACCTTTGATTCATTAAGTATAGGTGAAATTAATTACGATAAAATGGATTGCTATTTAATTTTCTGCATAAATAGTAATTTTGGTATTGTAATTATGTTCACTATAGCTTGTGTTGGTTTCATTTTACGTGATATGACGCTTTTAAGAGCATGTAGATGGTGCTTTTATGAGCGTTTTTTGTTTCCTCTTTTTTAAAAAAATAATGCTAAGTGTAATCTAATTTAGCGATTAAAAGGTCAAGATTGAAATCGTGTAGTTAAAATATAGTCAGTGCAATCTTAAGTGAGTTAGGAAAGATGATTAAGAAGTCATAGATTAGCTATGTAAAAGAATTTTACTTTAGTTACCAAAGAAAATTTAATTATCTATGAAACTACACATTTAGTTTTTAAAAATGAGATGGATAGGAAAGGAGTTTTAGTGAGTCTTAAGTAGGGAATATATCCTTATTCTTATTAAAACATTTACGGTGAAAAAATGAAACAAACAATGAATAAAATAGAATTTAATAAAATTAAAGAGATGTTGAGTAATTTTGCAAGTGCAGATAAAGTCAAGGGAAAATGTATGGAATTAACTATAGGGCTAAATGAAGTTCGCTGTAAAAGTGCAATGTTAGAAACAACAGAGGCTAGAAAGTTACTAGATAGCATAGGGCTTCCGCCTATTAGCAATATGCAAGGTTTGCAGGGGATTTTAGACCATATGATTGATGGGTATTGTTTATCTGAAGAGCAATTGTCAAATATATCAACATTTTTAGCCTCCTCTTCTAGAATGAAACAATATCTGAAACGAGCAGAATATTTATCCTTATCAATTTCAGGCTACGGTTATAGTCTAAATACTTGTAATGAACTAAGAGATGAGATAGATGCTTGTATTCGAAATCATCGCGTGGAAGATAGTGCATCCCCAGAATTAAAGAAAATTCGCCATAGCATAGAGGATATTAAGGAAAAGGTTAAATCAAAACTTGAACAGATGTTACGCTCTAAATCTCAATGCTTTGTGGACTCTTACGTTTCACAGCGCAACGGACACTATGTGTTACCAGTGAAAAAAGAATATAAGAGTCAAATCGATGGTGTTGTTTATGATCAATCAAGCACTGGAAATACGATATATGTAGAACCATCGGTTGTTGGAATGCTACAAAAGGAAATCTTAGAGCTTGAAATTGCGGAAGAAAATGAAGTGAAACGAATATTATATACTTTAACAGCCATGGTTTTTGATCATTTGGATGAAATTAAAGGGAACATGGTTATTATGTGTGATTTGGATTTTGTATTTGCAAAGGGAAAATTATCACAAGCTATGAAAGCAATAGCCGTCCCAATTACAACCGATCGATCCATAAAAATTGTAAATGGAAGACATCCGTTATTACCAGAGGAGGTCTGTGTACCTCTTAACTTCCATATTGGGGAGGATACACATGGAATCATAATTACAGGACCAAATACAGGTGGAAAAACAGTTGCGCTTAAAACAGTAGGCTTGTTATCCATGATGGCGCAAAGTGGACTCCATGTTCCAGTAATGGAAGGTAGTAGTTTTTGTATGAATAATTGTATTTTATGTGATATGGGAGACGGACAAAGCATTGAACAGAACTTATCGACATTTTCATCACATATCAATCGAATCATTGAAATATTGAAAAATATCAGTAGTGAAAGCTTAGTGTTACTTGATGAAGTAGGTTCAGGTACCGATCCAGCGGAAGGTATGGGAATTGCGATTTCAATCTTGGAGGAGCTAAAAAACATCGGCTGTCTTTTTGTGGCAACCACACATTATCCAGAAGTTAAAGAGTATGCCATGAGTTCAAAAAGCTTAATAAATGCAAGAATGGAATTTGATAAAGAGACCTTGCAACCGCTGTATCAACTTAAAATTGGAGAGGCTGGGGAAAGCTGTGCTTTATATATTGCAAAGCGATTAGGATTTCCACAGCACATGATTGAAACAGCATATAATGCGACTTATGGAGATGATTCTGTTGAAATGACAGATTCGGAAGTATTAAAAAGAGATACAGAAAGAAAATCAACAAAAGATACAACAGTAAATGCATCGAAAGAATCCACAAGTTCAGTAAATAAAGCAGCGAAAGAATCTATAAATGAAGGAAGAAAAGAAATAGCAAATAATACAACAAAAGACTCAATAAATGGAGCAACGAAAGAATACGGAAATAATACAACGAGGGATTCTACAGTAGAGGCGACAAAGGATAGGAGCAAGAACTCATCAAATGATAAAAGCAACGAAATACGATATCAAAAAAATAATGTAGCAAGAATTACAAAAGAGCGTGAGAATAAGAAGGTAAACAATCATGCGCTTAGCTTTGATATAGGAGATAGTGTTGTTGTTTATCCAGAAAAGAAAATTGGTATCGTATGTGAGAAAACAAATGAACAAGGTGAAGTGATGGTTCAGATACAGAAAAAAAAGAAATGGATCAATCATAAGCGTTTAAAAATAAAGGCAAAAGCAGCGGATATGTATCCAGCGGATTATGATTTTTCAATTATTTTTGATACTGTTGAGAATCGAAAAGCGAGACATAAAATGAGCAAACGTCACGATCCGAATGTAATCATTCGTTATTCTAAGGAAGAATCCTAATATAAAAGAAATTTAAGAAAAATCATTTGAGTAAGAAGTTAAGAAATTAAAGAATGAAACGAAAAGACAAAGAGATACTATATTTTGAAGAACGCTTGAAAGGAAGGTTTACATTTATGAACAAAAAAGAAATCGAGAAAAACACAGAAAAAAAAGCGCTTGAGAAATTTAATAGTATTACTCAAAAAACAAAAGTAGAAAATCAAAATCAAACGCACAACTCGAGACAAGAAGGCATTTCAAAACAGAATAATTTTAAATAACGAAAAGTCTTTTGTAAATGAAAGGAGAAGTTGCTTATTAAAAGTGACTTCTCTTTTTTTAGCTAATTAATATTTATCAGTACTGAATTGAAACTTAATTTATAGTTTTCACATACGAACTATTTTATAATTAATAAAAATTATCAATACAAGTAGGTAGATTTTATGTTATACTAATGATAAAAAAAGAGTTATTTTGGAGGTAGTATTATGAATCAAGAGTGGTCATTGGACGTACTTTATCAAGGCTATCAGGATAAAAAGTTTCTTGATGATATGTCTAAGATAGATGAGTTAGTAAATAAAATGAATTCCGTTGCTATGGAATTATCAAAATATGAAGTTAAGGAAGCACTACATAAGATTATATCTACGCTAGAAGAAGTGTATTCATTACATGAACGCTTGGGTGGGTATTGTTCCTTAAGACAGGCTACGAATACAACAGATAGTGAGAGTGCTTCTTATTTAGGTATTATTTCACAGAAATTTAGTAATATAGCAAAAGCAGAAGCAATGTTTAAATCTTATATTGCGAACATTGTTGATTTAGAATCATTGATTGAAAGTGATGAACTTTTTACAGAGTATCGTTTCATGTTACTTGAAATCAAGAAAAATGCAAAGCATTTGCTTAACGATCAAGTAGAAGAAGTAATTTCAAAATTTGATATTTCAGGTGGAAGTGCTTGGGAAGAACTTCAAAGTTACTTAACGTCTACTGTTAAGGTGGATTATAGAGGAGAAGAAATTACGCTTTCATCCGTTAGAAACCTTGCATATTCAAACGATGCGAAGGAAAGAAAAGAAGCGTATGAAGCAGAGATTGCAGCTTATGATAAAATTAAAGATGCAGTAGCTTTTTCATTAAATAGTATTAAGCTTCAAGTTTCAACAGAAGCGGAATTAAGAGGATATGAATCTCCTCTCATGATGGCATTAAATCAATCCAATATGCAAAAATCTACTTTGGATGCTATGCTAACTGCAATGAAGGAGTATTTACCTAAGTTCCAAGAGTATCTTAGAAAAAAAGGTGAGATTTTAGGTTCAAATAAAGGACTCGCTTGGTATGATATGTTTGCACCATTAGGTACAAGCGAGCAAAGCTTTTCCGTTGAGGAAGCAAAAGAGTATCTTTTAAAACATTTTAGAGGTTTTGCACCAGATCTTGCAGAGATGGTTGATAAGGCATTTACAGAAGAGTGGATTGATTTCTTCCCAAGAGCAGGTAAAGTTGGAGGTGCTTTCTGCAGTAATGTACAAAGCGCAAAACAAAGCCGTATTTTAACTAATTTTGATGGTTCATTAAGTGATGTTGTTACTCTTGCACATGAACTTGGCCATGCATATCATAACCAACAAATCCACGAACACCGTATCATGAATACGGATTATTCGATGCCAGTAGCAGAAACTGCTTCTACGTTCAACGAAAATATCATTATGAATGCTGCAATTGATGAAGCAGACGGAGTTGAAAAACTGGTATTAATCGAAAGCCAATTACAAGATGCTACTCAAATTATTTGTGATATTTATTCTAGATATTTATTTGAAACAGCAGTTTTTGAGAACCGTAAGAATTCTTTCATGTTTGCAGATGATTTAAAAGAAATCATGTTAAAGGCACAAAAAGAAGCATACGGGGAAGGGTTAGATGAAACTACTTTACATCCATATATGTGGGTATGCAAAGGTCATTACTACTCAAGCCATCTTAGCTTTTATAATTTCCCATATGCGTTTGGAGGCTTATTTGCAAGAGGTCTTTATGCAAAGTATAAGAACGAAGGTCAGGAATTCTTACCAAAATACCGCGACTTATTAAATGCAACACCAGTAAATACAGTAGAAGAAGTTGCAAAATATGCAGATATTGATCTTACAAATCCTGATTTTTGGAGAGCTGGACTTCAATCATTTGCAGATCAAATTGATGAATTCATTCGTTTGAGCAATGAGTACAGTTTATAATATTAAATAATGTTAAAAAGACAATAGAAAAATTAGATGACATAATTCATTTGTTGATACACAATGACATAAATAGAACAATTCCCATATAACTTTGAACGATTCCTAGTAGAGTTTCGTTGAACATATAAGGATAAGTGCATTATGAAGGACAATTTCTTTACAAGAATCACTCAATTAAAGAGGTTATGGTTCATTACACTCATACCTGTTTCATTGATTATATTACTAATAGCACAAAAGAGCACATGGTTTGCTGAAGTCATATTCGCAAGGGGAATTTATAAAGCAGTATCCCATGGCATTGCGATGCTAACTGGATTATTTCCTTTTTCAATTGCAGAGTGGATTATGATTTTAGGACCAATTGCTTTAACCGCGCTTATAATAATCTTTATCATCCGACTTATAATCCGTAAGCAGGATGTAAAATTTCGTATCATTAAATTTTTTATTAATGTTATTTGTATCTTAAGTTTTGGATTTTTCCTTTATACCATTGGATGTGGTGTAAATTATTACAGGGAATCAATTAGTGTTTCTTTAGGTTTAACCATCCAGCCATCCTCCGAAGACGAACTCTTTGAATTGTGCAAAGATTTAGTAATCAGAGCAAATGAACTAAGAGCAAGTATTACATCGGTGAATGATGAGGGTGTTTATGAATTGTCCATGAGTAAGAGAGAACTTGCAAAGGAAGTACAAAATGCTTATAAAAAAATTGCCAATGAGCTTGCTGTATTCTCTGGATGGTATCCTAAGTCAAAGCCTGTGTTTTTTTCACGAATTCTGTCTAGAATGGAAATCACCGGGATATTTATACCCTTTACAATGGAAGCGAATGTAAATGTTGATATTCCGGAGTACTCCATTGCCTCAACCATGTGCCATGAGTTAGCACATTTGCAAGGATTCATGAGGGAGGATGAGGCGAACTATATTGCTTACCTGGTCACGACTTCCTCAGATAATGTGGAATTAGCATACAGTGGTATTATGGAGGCATTAATTTTAGCAGGCAATGCGTTATACGATAAGAATAAAGAATTATATTATCAATTAAAAGATATGTATAGCGAAGGTGTTATCTCTGATTTAGTGGCTAATAATTTATATTGGAAACAGTTTGAAGATACAGTAGTTAGCACAGTAGCGAATATCGTAAATGATACGTATTTAAAAGTAAACAACCAAACAGATGGAGTTCAAAGTTATGGTCGTATGGTTGATTTGTTGTTAGCAGAATATCGTAATAAAAAGAATTAATAATTTATAGTTATAAATAGTTAAGAGCTAAAACAATAAATTAAGAATTATAAAAGTTCTGAAGAATAATCAAATCTAAAAGTCCATGCCCGATGTATTTACGGGTGTGGGCTTTTTTTGTAATCATAGGAATACCATGATGCTGCAAGGTCAGAAAGCAAAGTATCCTTTAATTTTAAATAGGAACTATGTGTAAAATACGCACTTCAGGAAGTGGAATAGATTGCTACACAAACCTTGCTTTTAACGAACGTAAACAATCTTCTAGAGGAAAAGAATATAGGGGAGAGCCGCCATTGGTAGATATATACAGCCTGAATCACTTGACAAAATTCTATCTTATGTTACAATTGTTACAGAATTATTAAATAACTATTACGAAAAACAATGAAATCTGTAATTAATAGATGTAAAGAGGAATATGGAGGATTATATGAAGTTAAAAAAATTACTCGTATTACTACTAATGATAACAACATTAATTGGTTCAGGAAGTGTTAATGTATATGCAAAAGAAACAGTGAAAACTGCCAATGCTAGTATGTTAAGTTCTGTGGCAAGAAGTAATGTAAATAAATCTTATACTAAGGCTGATGTAAGACTTTTAACAGCAATTACGTATTGTGAGGCTGGTTATGAAGGATACAAAGGTAAAGTAGCAGTTGCAAATGTAATTCTAAATCGTGTAGACAGTGATGTATTTGATCATGTTACTTCAATTCGTACAGCGGTATATGACTTAAAACGTTGGGGGAGACAGTTTAGCCCTGCTTATGTAAAAACTGCATCTGGTAATTATACAACCAAAGGAAGCTTATTAGAAAAAGCATTAAAGCTTTATACAGAAGAAAACTATACATCTTCACTTCAAAAAGAGATGATGGAAGAATGTGAAAGAGCTGCAATAGAAGCTTTAGAAGGTAAAAATGTAATTGGAGATTACCTTTACTTTAATGCTCATATTAACGATACAATAAAAACTTGTAAGAAAAATAACAAACCTTACACTATTATAGGTGGACATATCTTTTATTAAAATTCATATAAAGTCGCAAAGCATTTTTAATGTTTTGCGACTTTTTTAAATTTTCTTTGATATTTTATTAAGATGTGGTATGATATAGCTATGTTTTCTTATAAAATATGTTATATAATTATAATATTTTTTGGAAGAATAAGTGTATTATGAGTATTAGGAGGAACATCATGGAAAACGATGTTAATGCTATGAACGAAATAAAGGAAACTACAGAAAAAGAAGTAGTGTCAAGAAACTTTATAGAGCAAATCATTGAAAAAGATATCGAAGAGGGACATTGTACGAACGTTGTTACACGTTTCCCACCAGAACCAAACGGATATCTTCACATTGGACATGCCAAATCTATTTTATTAAATAATGGCCTTGCTAAAAAATACGGTGGCCGTTTCAATTTACGTTTTGATGATACGAATCCTACGAAAGAAAAAACAGAATTCGTGGAATCCATTATAGAAGATGTAAAATGGATTGGTGGAGAATTTGAAGATCGTTTATTTTATGCATCCGATTATTTTGATCAAATGTATGAAGGTGCAATCAAGTTAATAAAAAAAGGTAAGGCGTTTGTATGTGACTTATCTGCAGAAGAGATGCGTGAATATCGTGGTACCTTAACAGAGCCAGGAAAGAATAGCCCGTATCGTGAACGTAGCGTGGAAGAAAACTTAGATCTTTTTGAGAGAATGAAAAATGGTGAATTTCCAGATGGATCTAAAGTTTTACGTGCTAAGATAGATATGTCATCTCCTAACATTAACATGAGAGATCCAGTAATCTATCGTGTAGCTAGAATGACACATCATAACACGGGTGATAAATGGTGCATCTACCCTATGTATGATTATGCACATCCAATTGAAGATGCAATTGAGGGAATTACTCACTCTATCTGTACTTTGGAATTTGAAGATCATAGACCACTTTATGATTGGGTTCTTCGTGAGCTTGAATATGAAAATCCTCCAAAGCAAATAGAGTTTGCTAAATTATATTTAACAAACGTTATCACTGGAAAACGTTATATTAAAAAGTTAGTTGAGGATGGAATCGTAGATGGTTGGGATGACCCACGCCTTGTTTCTATTAGTGCATTAAGAAGAAGAGGTTTTACACCAGAGTCCATTAAAATGTTTATGGAACTTTGTGGTGTGTCTAAGAGCAATAGTTCTGTAGATTACGCAATGCTTGAGTACTGCATTCGTGAGGACCTAAAATTAAAATGCCCAAGAATAATGGCAGTTGTAGATCCAATTAAATTAGTAATTACAAATTATCCAGAAGGACAAGTAGAGTATTTAGAGGCACCAAACAATCAAGAAAATGAAGAAATGGGAACAAGAATGGTTCCATTTGGTCGTGAATTATATATTGAACGCGACGATTTTATGATCGAGCCTCCAAAGAAATATTTCCGTCTATTCCCGGGCAATGAAGTACGTTTAATGAATGCTTATTTTGTTACTTGCCAGGAATATTTTACAGATGAAACAGGTAAAGTTACAGAAATACACTGTACTTATGATGAAGCAACAAAGAGCGGTTCAGGATTTAACGCTCGTAAAGTAAAAGGTACAATCCATTGGGTACATGCGCCATCCGCAATTAAAGCAGAGGCAAGATTATATGAGAACTTAGTGGATGAAGAAAAAGGTGTTTATAACGAAGATGGTAGTGTAAACTTGAATCCAAACTCTGTTACAATCATGAACGAGTGCTATGTGGAACCTAGTTTAAAGGACGCGAAAGCACTTGATCGTTTCCAATTTTTAAGAAATGGATTTTTCTGTGTGGATTCTAAAGATTCTAGCTCAGAGCATTTGGTATTTAATCGTATTGCATCACTAAAGAGTAGTTATAAGCCTGTATAGGGGAGGGTTTAATAATGGCTAATCTATTTTCTGGATTAGAGTCCCTTGGTTTAGGGAAGTTATCAAAATTAAATGTATACGATGAGAGCAATCAAGCAGCCAAGAAGAATGACAATGGGGGACAAGTTCAGCAGTTAAGTGAAGCAGATTTTTTATTTGAAAAAACATTTACGTGCCCAGTTTGTGATAAAGAATTTAAATCAAAGACAGTTAAGGCTGGAAAGGTTAAGTTAGTATCGGCAGATACAGATCTTAGACCGAAATATCAATTGATTGACTCATTAAAATACGATGTGGTTGCTTGTCCACATTGTGGGTATGCAGCATTGAATCGATTTTTTAATTATATGACTTCAATGCAAGCTAGGTTAATTAAAGAAAGTATTTCATCCTCATTCAAGGGCTTAGCACCTGAGGGAGACGTAATAAGTTATGATGAAGCAATTACAAAGCATAAGTTAGCGCTTGTAAATGCCATAGTAAAAAAAGCAAAATTAAGTGAACGTGCTTACACTTGCTTAAAAACAGCTTGGTTATTGCGTGGGAAAGCTGAGTTTTTACCAGAGGACACAAAAGATTATGCCACGATTATTGAAGGACTTCATAAAGAAGAAATGGAGTTTTTATCAAAGGCATATGAAGGATTTATAGAAGCATTTAGTAAAGAGCTATTTCCTATGTGTGGAATGGATGAAAACACTACAACGTACCTAGTAGCTGATCTTGCAAGAAGAATCGGAAAATACGATGAAGCTACTCGTTTAATTTCAAAAGTTTTAACTTCGAGAGATGCGAATGAGCGTATCAAAGTTAAGGCGAGAGAGATTAAAGACTTAATCTCGGATGATAAACAAAATACAAAATAAATAAGTAACTACGCAAAAAATGATTTGCGGTACTTTTATAATGGCTGTTTCAAACAGAATAGGTGGGTTTGTCCGCAGTATGTTGAAACAGCCATTTCTTAATAATAAAAACGTTCTGTGGGAAACTGTAAAGTCAGAATACATGGAGGATATGATGAAAGAACAATTGTATACGATTCCAGTGAATGATGCCTTTCATAAAGATTGTGAGTGTCCAGTGTGTGAAATGTATCGATCTTTGGAAGATGGAGCGATAGAATTTGTTATGGGGCCAAGTTATATGGAAGATGATATACGAATGGAAACAAACAAAATTGGATTTTGCAGTGATCATCTTAAACTTATGTATAAAAATCAAAACCGTTTAGGTTTATCACTTATGTTACATACGCATATGGAAAATATGATAAAAGATATAGAAAAATTATCAAAGACTGGAAGAGGGAGTAGTGGTGGATTATTTAAGAAAAAAGATGATAAATCTGCAATTTCAGGGTATGTGAATAATCTAAAACACTCTTGCTACGTATGCAATCGTATTAAGAATATATATGAACGCTATATAGTAACGTTGTTTTACTTGTATAAAAATGATGCTGATTTTAAGAAAAAGTTTCAATCATCAAAGGGGTTTTGTACCAACCATTATGCTCTACTTTATGAAAAAGCAGCTGAAAATCTAAAAGGGAATGAATTAGAAGAGTTTACAACAAGTCTTAATAAAATATATTTAGAGAATATGAAGCGAGTACGTGATGATCTTGAATGGTTTACGGATAAGTTTGATTATCGATATGTGAATGAGCCTTGGAAAAACTCTAAAGATGCATTGCCAAGAGCTATGCAAAAGATAAATAGCGTACTAAATATTGAATAAAATAAAGGCTTTTACAATTGGAAAGTTCTGCTGTAAAAGCCTTTATACTGTAATAAGATTCGGGTTGATATGCATTTCTTAGCGAATCAGCATTAAAATCATAAAAAAAGTATTTGATACTAATAATCATGACCTATTTTTATTGGTGTTTTATCCGTACACGAATGTCTTGATTGTAATTGCCAAAACCTTTACCATATATTGCGACTCCACCACAGTATTTTGAGTTATCTGTAGTTGCAATTTTAAATTTTAGAATGCTAGAATCATCGAGTTTAAAATCATCGATTGTAACATCGGAGAGTTTAATTCCATCCATAAACGTTCCGTCATTCTTTATTAAAATCTGCTTTAACATTCCATGTTGTTTAAAAGATGGATCAAACCAGTTTGGAGTATAAATGCCTTGTTCCATTCCGATATTTCCAGACAAGGTAAAGTTACCTAAGTGTATGCCGTTTAAGGAAAATTCAAGTTCACTTGCCAAAGAGGTATCAGTTCTGCTTACTAAAGTAGATAGTTCAAGCTGTATTGTAAGTTCAGTAATCGTATGCG
>CAJJLI010000023.1 GCA_905192625.1 uncultured Clostridium sp.
CGAAAGAGCTATGGAACACTTATCATATAAAACAGGTTATAACACCAATGTTCGAGCATACGGTATTGTTTCAAAGAGGTGTAGGAGAAACAACAGATGTTGTTCAAAAAGAAATGTACACTTTTATGGATAAGGGAGATCGTAGTATTACATTAAAGCCAGAAGGTACTGCAGGTGCGATTCGTGCGTACTTAGAAAATAATTTATATGCGGAAAGTGGTCCAACAAAATTATTTTACTTTTCACAAGCGTTTCGTTATGAACAACCACAAAGTGGACGTCTTCGTCAACATCACCAATTTGGTGTGGAGTTTATTGGTTCAAAGAGTCCTCTTGCAGAAGTTGAATTAATAACTTTAATAACAACGTTTATACAAAAGCTTGGATTAAGAGATGCAAAACTCCATATTAATAGCATTGGCTGTAAAGAATGTAGAAAAACGTATAATGATGCATTGGTATCTTACCTAAAAAAACATGAAGAAAGTTTATGTTCTACATGCCGTGATCGTATGAAAAAGAATCCTTTACGTGTCATTGATTGTAAAGTACCAAGTTGTAAGGAAATCGTAAAAGATGATCCTAGAACAATTGATTATATTGATGAGGAATGAAAAGAACATTTTGAGGAATTAAAGCAGTTACTTACAGACTTAAATATTCCATATGAAATTGATACAGGTATTGTACGTGGACTTGATTATTATACAAAAACCGTATTTGAATTCGTTAATAGCGAAGGATTCACTTTATGTGGCGGTGGTCGTTACGATAATTTAATTCATGAAATTGATGAAAAACAAGACATACCTGCCGTAGGTTTTGGTATGGGTATTGAGCGTATTCTTTATTTCTTAGATAAAGAACAAGTAGAATTAGCTCCTGAACCAAAGATTGAATTGTACATTGGTATTTTAGGAAAAGAAGTTAAGGCAAAAGCCTTTGAATTCGTAACAAATCTTCGTAAGGAAGGTATTATTACAGAGACCGATTTTATGGATCGTAGTGTAAAAGCACAGATGAAATATGCCAATAAAATCGGTGCTAGATTTGTTGCACTCTTAGGTGCAGATGAATTAGCAAATCAAAAGGTAACCCTTAAGAATATGGAAAATAGCGAACAATTCGAAGTGGATTTTGATCAGTTCGTTTCACATATGAAGAAAGTATTAAATCAATAATATAAAGTAAGATTAATAGTACAAAACGAAATCATTAAATAGTATGAAACGAGATTAATTAATAATATGAAATGGAATCAATTACTATTATGAAACGAAATTAATTAATAATTTTAAATGAAATCAATTACTATTAAGAAACGAATTTAATTCTATTATTAAGTGAAATTATTACTAATATGAAACGAAAACAATTAACAATATAAACAATATTAATTTTTAAAAATCAATTTTTTGGAATTACAAAATTGATTAATAAATACAAAACTAAACGTTGATTTACTTATAGAAGAAGTGTATACTCTTATAGGAAAATGAAACGTTTATAGGGCTTAGCGGATGATTTTTGCTCCGCTTTGCTTTATGTATTATATAATTAAGAAAGAATGAGTTTGCTGCAAAGTAAATGATTCGAAATTTAACAGGATACAGGAGGATTAAAGATGGCTGAATCGATGAAGGGGTTAAAAAGATCCCATAGATGTGCCGAGTTAAGCAGTGCCAATATTGGAGAAACTGTTACCGTAATGGGATGGGTTCAAAAAAGTAGAAATAAAGGCGGAATTATTTTCGTAGATTTAAGAGATCGTTCTGGTTTATTACAGATTATATTTGAAGGAAGCGATATTGGCGAAGAAGGTTTTGAAAAAGCAAGCAAATTAAGAAGTGAATTTGTAATTGCAGTCGTTGGTAAGTTAGAGGCTCGTTCCGGTGCGGTAAATGAAAACTTAGCAACTGGACAAGTTGAAGTACGAGCAACGGAGCTTCGTATACTTTCTGAGGCAGAAACACCTCCATTTCCAATTGAAGAAGAATCAAAAACAAAAGAAGAGTTGCGTTTAAAACATCGTTATCTTGATCTTCGTAGACCTGATTTACAAAGAAATCTTATAATGAGAAGTAAAGTTGCGACTTTAACACGTCAATTTTTAGCGGACGAAGGATTTCTTGAAATAGAAACTCCAATGCTTACAAAATCTACTCCAGAAGGAGCAAGAGATTATTTGGTACCTAGCCGTGTGCATCCAGGTAATTTTTACGCATTGCCACAATCTCCACAGATTTTTAAACAGTTATTAATGGTATCTGGTTATGATCGTTACTTCCAGCTTGCAAAATGTTTCCGTGACGAAGATTTGCGTGCAGACCGTCAGCCAGAATTCACACAAATTGACATGGAGTTGTCATTTGTTGATGTGGATGATGTTATTGATGTCAATGAAAGATTATTACAAAAGGTATTTAAAGAAGTAATCGATGTAGATGTTACATTACCAATCCAGAGAATGACATGGAAAGAAGCAATGGATCGTTTTGGATCTGACAAGCCAGATACACGTTTTGGTATGGAATTAAAGGATGTATCGGAAGTAGTGAAAGGCTGTGGATTTGCTGTATTTACTGGTGCATTAGAAAATGGTGGTTCTGTTCGTGGTATCAATGCAAATGGACAAGGTGAAATGCCACGTAAGAAGATTGATGCATTAGTAGAGTTTGCAAAAGGTTTTGGTGCAAAAGGTCTTGCTTACCTTGCAATCAATGCAGATGGAACTTACAAGTCTTCCTTTGCTAAATTCATGACAGAAGAAGAATTAAATTCCTTAGTAGAAGCAATGGATGGAAAACCAGGAGATTTATTGTTATTTGCTGCGGATAAAAATAAAGTAGTTTATGATGTATTAGGTAATTTACGTCTTGAATTGGCGAGACAATTGGATCTTTTAAAGAAAGATCAATTTAATTTCTTATGGGTAACAGAGTTCCCATTACTTGAGTACTCAGAAGAAGAAGGTAGATATACAGCAATGCATCATCCATTTACTATGCCAATGGAAGAAGATTTAGCTTTACTTGATTCAGAACCAGGAAAAGTTAGAGCAAAAGCTTACGATATTGTATTAAATGGTACTGAAATTGGTGGCGGTAGCGTGCGTATCTTCCAAAATAATGTTCAAGAGAAAATGTTTGAAGTACTTGGATTTAGTAAAGAAGATGCTTACGATCGTTTTGGTTTCTTATTAAATGCATTTAAATATGGTGTTCCACCTCATGCAGGTTTAGCATATGGTTTGGATCGTATGGTTATGTTAATGGCAGGAGAAGATTCCATTCGTGATGTGATTGCATTCCCTAAAGTAAAGGATGCTTCTTGCTTGATGACTGAGGCTCCAAACGTTGTTGATGAAAAGCAATTAGTAGAACTTGGAATTGAGATATCCGAAAGCGAAGAAGAGTAGATAGCAATTATTTTGCCTATTATCATTTAATTATATTAGGTGTTTGATAAACGTATCTGAATTTGATATGCCACAAAGTGTAGTATTCATTGACGAAATGATAATTATACTTTGTGGTTTTTTAATATGGCCATGTATATGAATTGACTGGATGTAAGGAATGAATCGGAAGGAATTTTATACGAAAGGCTTTATAGGAAATGGTTGTTCAGGCTCCTTGTTTTAAGAAGATATAGATGCATGAATTGCTATTTGTATAAGCGGACTATTCGTTTAAGAGGTGAACCTTAGAATAGAAAGGGGAGAGTAACGTGGAGACATATTGGATCGTGATTATAGCGTATTTGGTTTTGATGAATTGTATCGGTTTTATAATTATGGGGGTTGATAAACGCCGTGCGAAATTAAAAGCTTGGAGAATTGAAGAAAAAACCTTATTTCTCATTGCTGTTTTAGGCGGAAGCCTAGGTTCAATTTTGGGAATGAAGGTATTTCGACACAAAACAAAGCATAAAAAGTTTACAATAGGGATGCCGTGTATTCTTATTATACAAATTATTATTCTTTTCCAAATTTAATCATTTCATACGCAGTTAGAAAAATATGTTTGACAGAATTAGAAATCAATGGTATCATAATTATGTTGTAATCGTTAAGTTACACTAATATTTTATTGGAGGATTTACTCATGAACAAAGGTACTGTAAAGTGGTTCAATAACCAAAAAGGTTTCGGTTTCATCTCTGATGAACAAGGAAATGATGTATTCGTACACTACACTGGTCTTAACATGGACGGTTTCAAGTCTTTAGAAGAAGGTCAGGAAGTTGAATTTGAAGTAATTCAGGGTGCAAAAGGACCTCAGGCTACAAACGTAGCTAGAATCTAATCAAGAATGCTTTCAGTGTACCTTTTTCTATATATATATATGTAACAAAATTTATACAGAAATAGCTATATTGTAAGAAGATTGATTGAAAAGCTAACCGTAAGGTTAGCTTTTTTTTGTATAGGAAATAATTTTAGATGCTTTATCGTTAGGTGGAAAAGTTGGACGAAAATGCATAGTACCACATACGTTTAACGTAGAACTTTTAACCTTGTTGTAGGATAATAAATGAAAAGCATTTAATATGGAGGTCATATATGTTTCAGAATAATAAATATGCATGGACATGGAGAGTAAAAGAGGAGTATTTGGATGAGTATGTTAAAATGCATCTAAATCCGTGGAAAGAAATAATGGAGGAGCATACCAGGGCAGGATATCGTAATTACTCAATATTTCAGAATGGAAACCAATTTTTCTATTGCTTTGAGTGTGACGATGTGAAAGCAGCAAATGAATATATTGCCCAAAGCGAGGCTTGCCAAAAATGGAATGCAAT
This sequence comes from uncultured Clostridium sp., assembly GCA_905192625.1. Taxonomy (GTDB): domain Bacteria; phylum Bacillota; class Clostridia; order Lachnospirales; family Lachnospiraceae; genus Lachnoclostridium. The sequence goes on from CAJJLI010000023.1 coordinate 4,807, forward strand.
AACATCAAAGATGGTGGAAGGATCTTTTGATTTTAATGAAGAAGAGCCAATTACATTTATGAAGCAGGTATTTTATTTAAAATAATTGATCTAATATAGTAGCATTGTACAAAATTAAAATTATTGTAATGTTTTACTTTCCAGCGTTGAATCATAATGATATAATACACATATTGGAATAAAATATGAGGAGAGTTTAGGATGAGTATATCAAAAAAGCAGTTTGGTAAAATAAAAGGGGGACAAGTAGCGCATCTATATACGTTGAAGAATAAAAATGGTATGCAGATAGATGTTACAGACTTTGGAGCTAATATTGTGCGTATCCTTGTACCAGATAAAAAAGGAATTTTTAAGGATGTTGTCCTTGGATATGACAATCCAGCACAGTATGAAGTTAACTCGCCAGGTTATGGTTCTTTTATTGGAAGACATGCAAACCGTATCGGTTCCGCAAGATTTGAGTTAAATAATAAGACATATACCTTAGAAAAAAATGATGGTAATAACAATCTACATAGTGGAAGTACAAGTTACAATAAGCATATGTATGATGTTGAAATCTATGATGAAGATGATGAAACACAAATAGAATTTTCACGATTTAGTGAAGATATGGAACAGGGATTTCCAGGAAATTTAGAAGTTTCCGTTAGTTATACCTTAACCAATGACAATGAGTTGGTAATTGAATATTATGCAATGTCAGATAAAGATACGATAATCAACTTTACAAACCACTCATACTTTAACTTGGCAGGTCATAATTCTGGTAATATTTTAAATCATAAAATTATGATTGACGCAGATAAATTTACACCAACTGATGATGAGTTAATTCCAACTGGTGAATTACGCGATGTAGAAGGTACTCCAATGGACTTCCGAGTTTTAAAGAGCATTGGATTGGATATAGAAAAAGATTATATACCACTAAAGCAAGCAGGTGGATACGATCATAACTATGTTTTAAAAACAACAAGAGATGAAGCAAGTAAAGTGGCCGAACTTTATGAGGAACATTCCGGAAGATTAATGGAAGTGTTCACAGATATGCCAGGATTGCAGCTATATACCGGCAATTTCATTGATGGAAAAGAAAAAGGAAAAGATAAGTATATTTATAATAAAAGAGATGGGGTATGTTTTGAGACACAATATTTCCCAAACAGTTGTAATATAAGCGAGTTCCCTTCTTGCTTACTAAAAGCTGGTAAGGAATTTGATTCAGTCACAATCTATAAATTTTCTATTCGATAATCAAAATAAAGCTACTTAAAATATAATTACGTATTTTAAGTAGCTCTATCATTCTTAGTCTAACCTTATCAAGGTATTTCTTAATTTCTTCAGTAATACAGTTATAAAATAAGACATATAAATTTAGTGTAACAAGCTGTGAAAACTAAAGTAGCGTTAATAGTTATCGCATTCTGTCTTATTTTGTACCGTAAATTCTATCACCAGCATCGCCTAGTCCTGGTAAGATATAACCTTGTTCATTTAATCTTTCATCTAATGCACCGATATAAATATCAACATCTGGATGTGCAGCCTGCAATTTGGCCATACCTTCAGGAGCTGCGATTAAGCAAAGAAAACGAATTTTTGAAATGCCACGATTTTTCAACAAAGTAATTGCAGCGATTGCGGAACCACCAGTTGCGAGCATTGGATCTACTACAAAGATTTCTCTATCTGCTGCATCAGAAGGAAGTTTGCAAAAATATTCAACAGGTTCAAGAGTATCTTCATTACGGTAAAGTCCAATATGTCCAACTTTTGCATTTGGTGTAAGAGTTAGAATACCATCTGACATATGCATACCCGCTCTAAGAATTGGAACAACACAAAGTTTTTTACCAGCAATCTCTTTTACTGTTGTAGTTACCAATGGAGTTTCTACTTCCTTATCAGCTAAAGCAAGGTTACGGCTTGCTTCATAATAAATCAACATAGCAACTTCTGAAACTAAATCTCTAAATTCTTTCGTTGATGTTGTCTTATCTCTCATTATTCCAATTTTATGCTGTATAAGTGGATGATCCATGATATATACATCTGACATTCGACTACCTCCAAAATTTGATTACAAAGAATTGTTTTTTCCCTACCTTTCATTATAACAAAAAAAATACCATAAGAAAAGAGTATATTTTGAGAAATTGTCGTTTCTAGTTGAATAATACTACCGATATTGATAAAATATTACTAAAAATGTATTAAAATGAAATTAGTTTGAAAAAGATGTCATATTAGAGTGGAAACAGTACATAATGAATTATATGACTTACATCGTCATAGAAAGAGGCGACTATGGTAAATAACGATTTCAATAATTATTGCATGAAAAAATCAAGTAATTCAACATATAAAAATAGTATCTCATCGGAACATAATTTTTATTCTGTTGTGGACCCATCAGAAAATGTAGAAAAAAATAAAAAACATGAAAATAAAAAAATTAAAGTACTTATTGTGGATGATAATAATGTAAATCGTTTTATAACTAAAAATGTATTAAAATTAATGGAACTTTCAGTTGCAGAGGCTGCAAGTGGATTACAAGCAATTGATATGATCAAAAATGATTCGTATCAAGTAGCATTTATAGATTATCTTATGCCTAATATGGATGGATTGGAACTAACTAAGTACATAAATACACAAATAAGTGAGGAAAATCGACCAAAAATTATTTGTATTTCAGGAAAATACAATGATGATATACAATGCAAATTCAAACAAGCAGGTGCTTGTGCTGTAATAAGCAAACCGATTGAAATCGATGTGCTTAAAAATATTTTAAAAGAAATCGAACCACAGTTTCAGTTTGCGGATGTAGAAAATCAAGAAATAATAAACGAAGATATCAATTATAAACAAAATAGTAAAAATGAGCTTATTTATCAATTGATATCCAATATTCCTGATATTGATTATGATAAAGGGCTTTATTATGCTACAGGTGATGCGATAATTTATATGAAAATTATAAAAGTTACAGTAGTTAATATCAAGCAAAGCATTCAGTGGATGAATAAAGATGCTTCAGAGATAAAATACTTAGACTTGAAGAGAGAATTTCATAGTTTGACCTCTGTACTTATGCATATTGGAGCAACAAGTTTAGCTAAAAATGCAGAACAATTAGAGGTTGAGCTAGATAAAAAAATATTTATTAATAGTAAATATATAGATAAATTTGTAGATGATTTAACCAAACTTCTGGCTGCACTCGAACATGCGATAGATGCATATACTGTAATAGATACGAATGAAAATCAGAAACTTATCAATGATTATGAAAAAGATATAGATAAGAATGAAGAAATAATGAAACGTAAACAAGCAACCTTATATCATGCAGGACGATATGAATATGAGATGATGTTAGAAAATATAAAAGTGTTACAATCAATTATAGATATTAATGAGGAAGAAATCATGAAACAAACAATAAAAGCAGCGGAACGGTTTGAATATGAGAAAGTAATCGAATTAATAGAAGAGACACTTAAAAATTAACAGAGGAGAAGCCCGGTAGAAGGGGAGGGTAACTGCCGGGCTTTGTTTTATGAAAAAAATATCTTATTAGCATAATATTATATTAAAAATGGTTTTGTTTATAAATTATTTTGTTGTTAATTTATATTCTTATTATAATCGAAAGATATGTTTATAGTATGGATAAGATATGAACATTTTGTGAATAGTTTATCGTTTAATTCCAAAATTTCAAAAAATTACTGTGGTTTGTTTTTAAAGAGCAGTGAATACTAAAGATAGATAACTACAATAACTTATCTGCGGAAGGAAGTGGAATTATGACGAGTGTTTTTCAAAAGTTATTAAAACGAGAACTCGGAATTATTAGCTATAATAGATATTTCACATATATTCATAAAAACATGCAGAATAAGTGCTTAGAAGGCAGAGCTGTATATGAAGATATGTATAAAAGATTAAAAGTTAAGGATATTGAAACGATTGCAAGAATGCATGATCGACTAAATGACACAATGTCAATTGCATTCCGCATAAGTAGGACATATTTATTTGCCTTTCTAGCGTATTTAGCAGCGTCAATATTTATATTAGTAAAAGGATTGCCAATTAGTATTACATTAGTAACATTAGTTTTATTGAGTATATGTTTTATTCATAAATCATTGGAATATGTTATTAATAAGTATTGCTACGTTGATGCACAAATTGTTTTATTATATAAGGCTGTATTAGAAAGTATAATCCTAGGGCACGTAAGAAGAAAGCCTATATAAAGCAAATTCATTATTTCAATTGTATTTAAATCATCTTTTGATTTTGCATATGAATAGTTTATTGAAAGCATAGTAAAATAAAGATATAATGAGAATATCATTATGTCTTTTTTTTATGTTATGGATTTAAACGTATAAAAGATAGGACACTTTATTCCATATATGGAAAATTAGTTCATTTCGTGCTATATTTAATGAAGTAAATTATTTTGCAAGTTTAAAAAATTAGATAGAAAGGTATCAAACTGATACACATAGGTACAGAATTGAAGAATAAAGATAAAAATATAAAATTTCATTGTTTGTGGCTATCTGTCGTATTGATTTTAGTAATATTGTTTGCAAGTTCTGTGGGATCTGCGAATTTATCAATGATGGATAGTTTAAAAATAATTCTGAAACGCATTCCTTTTCTAAATCGGTTCGTTGCAAATGAAGAATACCGGGAAGTGTATACTAAGATTATATGGCAAGTGCGTTTGCCTAGAATTTTTATGGCTGGCATATGTGGTTCATCCTTAGCCATTGTAGGGGCTTGTTTTCAAGGATTATTTCGAAATCCTCTAGCGGACCCACACATTTTAGGTATTTCATCAGGTGCCGCGGTGGGAGCAACAATTGCATTATTAAGTGGAATAAGTATGTCTTTTTTTGGACTAGGTGTAGTAGGAATTTTTGCGTTTATTGGCGCTATCCTTACAGCATTGGTTGTATACCAGTTATCTTGTGTGGGTAATAAATTACCAGTGGTACATATCTTATTAACAGGTACCGCTATTAATTCAATGCTCTCCTCATTGATATCATTAGCAATGAGTTTGGATCGAGAGCAGATTGAGAAGGTATATTTGTGGACTCTTGGTAGTTTTTCTTCGGCAAATTGGAAAAAAGTATTATTTTTAGGTATCATTGCTTTGGTGGGATCCATTATTATAGGACTATATTCAAAAGAATTAAATTTAATAACAACTGGTGAGGAGACAGCAGAAAGCCTGGGTGTTGATACTGCAAAAGCTAAGAAAGTATTAATTGCTGTAGGGGCATTGTTGGTTGCGGCTTGTGTTTCTGTGAGTGGTATTATCGGATTTGTAGGCTTGATTATTCCACATTGCATACGAATAATCAGTGGTCCCAAATACCAGAAGTTAATACCTCTTTCTTGTTTTCTTGGTGCTATTTTTATGATTCTATGTGATACACTAGCAAGAATTATACTTGCTCCATCTGAGTTACCAGTTGGTGTTATAACATCAATTCTTGGTGCCCCTTATTTTATATTCCTATTGCATCGAAGTAAAAAGAAAGTAGTTTAATTTTTTACTCTTTGGAATGTTACTGGAAAAATAATTATAATTGAAAGGTCTATCATAAAATAACTTGTTTGAAATCATAAGAGATACGCTTTTTAAAAGGTATTATTCAAACATAGTACGTAGTGTATTTATTAAAAATTACGTTGTACGTAGTGCATTTATTAAAACTTACGTTTATTGTGGTAGTTAACATAGGTATTTGAATGGGAATTGAGATAAATAATTTATATTGGCAACCAGAAAAAGAGGGAAAACAGATATTAAATGGGATTGATGCGCTCATAAAGAAAGGTGGTTTTTATGGGATTCTAGGTCCCAATGGTTCTGGAAAAACCTCCTTTATCCGTCATATCTTAGGCTTATTATCGGTATCCGAAGGTAAAATTTTAATTGAAAACAAGGAAATTAATGAGTACAAACGAAAAGAAATTGCTACGTTATTGTCATTTGTTCCACAAAACACAAACCTAGATGCAGCTTTCTCAGTTTATGACATTGTGATGATGGGAAGGGCACCACATCAAGGGAAATTCGCCAGTGTATCTAAGAAAGATAAAGAAATTGTAGAAGAAGCAATGAAGTTTACTAATTGTGATAAGTTTCGTGACAAGTCTTTTTTAAATTTAAGTGGTGGTGAAGCACAACGCGTCGTTACTGCAAGAGCAATTGCACAACAAACCCCGTACTTAATTTTGGACGAACCCATTTCTCACTTGGATATTCGCTATCAAATGGAATTGATGCAGTGCTTAAAGAAGTTAAATGAAGAACGTCAAACAACCATTATAGCAGTATTACACGATTTGAATTTAGCATATTCTTATTGTAAAGATATACTTCTTATGAAGGATGGAAACGTATATGCTAGTGGTAATCGAAAGGAAGTATTAACAAGAGAGAATTTACATGAAGTGTATGAAATGGATTGTATGATTGTAAAACATCCAGAGACGAATGAGAATTATTATATACCTAAGTTGGAAAAATAAATCTTGTACTTATCAAAGGGGGATGACTATGCTATTTTGGATTTTCATGTTAGTAATGAACTTATTAATTCCGATATCGATGATAGGGTTTGGTAAACTTTTTATGAAAACTACACCAAAAGAAATCAATGGACTTTTTGGTTATCGTACATCAATGTCTATGAAAAATAAAGATACTTGGATATTTGCACATCACTATTGCGGGAAATTGTGGTATGTGATAGGGCGTTATCTGATTTTCTTTACCATATTAGCGATGCTAGTCGCTATTGGTAAAGAGGAGGAGTATGTAGG
>CAJJLI010000024.1 GCA_905192625.1 uncultured Clostridium sp.
ATACGGTATCGTTGTTTACTAATTCCTCACCAAATGCATAATAACCACCAAGTTTATTAATTTCATCCCTCGCATAGGTTGCAAAATCTATCGTTTTATCAAACATTTGCTTGCCATAAAGGCTTAGATTCTTTCTTGCAATATCTAAGGATGAGAGCAACAAATAGGATGCACTGGTCGTCTGTGTTAAATTTATTACTTGTCTTACATAGTCTGCATTTACTGTGTTTTTGGTTAATAAAATTGAGCTCTGAGTTAAAGAACCACCTGTTTTATGCATACTCACTGCAGACATATCTGCACCCGCTTCCATTGCCGAAATCGGCAAGTCATCATGAAAATAAAAATGGGTTCCATGCGCCTCATCAGCGAGAACAAGCATCCCATGTTGATGCGCAAGTTCTACAATTGCTTTAAGATTTGAGCAAATCCCATAATACGTTGGATTGTTTACAAGAACAGCTTTTGCATCAGGGTTATCAAGAATTGCCGCCTTTACATCTTCAACCGACATGCCAAGTGGTATACCAAGTTCTTTGTTTGTACCTGGATTAATGTATACCGGCAATGCTCCACAAACAACCAATGCATTAATTGCACTACGATGAACATTTCTTGGCATGATTACCTTATCACCAGCTTTACATACCGACATAATCATTGCTTGCACTGCTGCTGTAGTACCGTTTACGATGAAAAAGGCTTCATCCGCTTGAAATGCTTGTGCACACAATTGGTGTGCCTCTTTAATCACCGATACCGGATGACATAAATTATCCAGTGGTTTCATCGAATTCATATCAAGACTCATTGTTGTTTCACCTAAAAAGTGCTTCAATTCCTTATTGCCACGTCCACCTTTATGTCCAGGTACATCAAAATGAGCCAAACGATTTAAACGTTGTTCCTCTAAGGCCTGATGGATTGGGGTATCTTGTTGGGAAAGTATCCTCATAGCTGCTCTCATCCTTTCAAAACATATATATTAATTTACTTTTTTGTCCATTTAACGTCGATTCAGTATACATGAATCTAAAAAAAATTGCAAGAGTAATATTAAACTTCATTCTTAGTATTACTGTTACTTTAGGGTATGTTTTTTTATTTTCTTCAAAAAAGTTAGGTTATTCTAAGTCTGAATTTTACTTATACTTAACTCAGAAATCCTTTATTTATGCCTTTTTCCTTAAAATCGCAAAATAAATAATCATTTTTTAAAATTTAATAAAAAAAAATATGCTAGTAAAATTTCCGCTCATTTTACCAACATATTTCTTAATCAATTTTTTGTATAAATATTAACACACTTTTAATCTACTAAGATTTACTTAACACCGAGAAGGATATATCGGATTTTAGGAATCCACTTACACTACTTGCTCATAGCCTCATTTCCACTGCCTGGAATTTCATCCGAAGCTTGAACTCTTGCTAAAATAGGCAAGTCCCTACCTCCGCTTTTAGAAGCGGCAGTCTTCCTTGATGAGATTAAAATAGCCAAAAACAATAAGATACAACCAACGATTCCTCGTCTACTCAGCCTTTCACTCAATATTAACATCCCACCAATACAACTAAAAACAGCTTCCATACTCATTAAAATGGCCGCGTGGGAAGCTTTTGCATGCTTTTGTGCAACTACTTGCAATGTATATGCTACTCCAACGGACAATACGCCTCCATAAAGTAGCGGAATACTTGCATTTATAATATCTGTAAACACCATATCTTCAAGGAAAAATGAACATATGAAATTTAGTATAGAACAAGTAAAAAACTGCAGAAACGATAGCTGTAGTGAATCTACTTTCTGAGATATAGAATCAATCACTAAAATATGAGCAGTAAACGCAAATGCACTACATAGCATGAGCAAATCACCAAACTCCATTCTAAAATCCTCATTTATACTAAGCAAGTATAACCCAATAATAGCTAGAACCACACCAATCCAAGTATTTAATCCTGTTTTATGTTTCAAAAACAAACCAAATACCGGTACTAATACAATATATAAACCAGTGATAAATCCAGCCTTGGATGCCGTCGTATAAGGCATACCAACTTGTTGTAACCCCGCTCCTAAAAACAAGATGCAACCTACGATAATACCTAACTTTAATGTATATGCATCCATACTTTTCTTTGCCGTGATATTCTTATTTTTTGAGTTTAGGAGTAACACCGGAAGCAAAGATAAAGCACCTAGTAAAAATCGTATTGCATTAAAGGTAAATGGGGGAACAAAATCCGCCCCCACCTTTTGCGCAACAAATGCAAATCCCCATAATGTTGCGGTTAAAAGTAATAATATATTAGCTTTTATTTGCTTATTCGTCATCGTCACACCAACGCAACCTTTCCCGACATCATTTCAGGTATAATCCCTACAAATTTCGAATTAAAATCATATATAATATCGTCCCAATCCCGATACTTAGTAATGTATTCCTCTTTTTGTTATGTATATAAACTATCACAAGTACAGATATAAGTTCTGGAATTCCATAAGGCTTTAAATTCAACTTAACACCTTTTAAACAATACACAACAAGCATGCCACTCGTTGCATATGGTAGGGTTTTTCCTAAATAATCTAAGAGTTTTGAATGTTGCTCTTTTTTCCCAAATAAAAGAAATGGTAGAAATCTTGTTAACATTGCACCAATTGCAACCATAAGAATAATAATCAGTGTCTGTCCTGTTGAAAAAATCGTATTATTCTCCATCGTAGCGTTCAATATTATAGCCGTCATCACTAACTTCCTTTCTTGTTCTATCCTCTATCTGATTACGAAATACAATCATAATCAAAAGAATCAGTATCATAGCTACTAATATAAAAAAAGTTTGTCCTACGACTACCAAAGCTAAAACAGAGCATACAATCCCAATTAAGGCAGGAACATGGTTTTTCATAGACTTCCATTGTTCAACAAAAACAACAACAAATAGTGCCGTTAAGGCAAAATCAAGGCCGTTTGTATCAAACTTGATAAATGATCCTATGAATGCTCCAATTGCAGTTCCAATCGCCCAATATAAATAATTAAATAAAGATATAAACAGATAAAATAATGTCTTGTCGGTTCCTTCTTTTGGGTTAGCATTGCAGACTACAGAAAAAGTTTCATCACATAAGGCAAATATTAAGAAAGGTTTTACTTTTTTTATACCTTTATATTTTTCTAACATGGATAGACCATAAAATAAATGTCTTGCATTTACAAGAAAAGATAAAAACAAAGCATAAAATGGTTGAAATGTGGATACTAAAAGAGTAATGGATACATATTGCATACTACCGCAAAATGCTATCATACTCATTAAAATAGAAAAAATTGGAGCATATCCTTTACTTGACATTAATACTCCATAGGCAGTTCCAAGTACAATAAATCCGATAAAAACAGGTATTGTATAAGGAAACGCATCTTGAATAGCTCTTGTATATCGTTCACGACGCGACATTTCTTTACTCCTTACTTTCGTATAATTATTCATTCATATGTATATAATATTTCCAAATGATATTCCTTTAATTAAACATCAAACATATTCATCTGTCAAGACTTTTGGCAGTATTTGTTTGCTTGTCAGGCAGAACTTAATGCAATTTCAGCTCTTAAACATATTAAAAAAGCCTCCCGTAATCTCTACCAACATTGCGTTATAATACAATTTGATAGACACGGAAAGCCTTTTTAATGCTTCATAGTTTTTTTGTTGTAAACCAAAGAACTTTGTTATAACTTCATAGAGTTTTACTATTTTCTTACTCCTTAGCTACTCAAAGATATGATTACGAAGTTTTTCTTTTCTCCAAGATTTTATTAATAAACAGTAAATAAATACACGTTGATATCACTCCAGCAGCAATATCTACAACAGGCTCCGTATAAAATGCAGCATCCACTCCAAAGAGTGCTGGAAATACTAATACACAAATAAAAAATAAGAACTTACGGAACAAAGATAAAGGCAATGACATTTTTACAATACCCATACCTGTAAATCCATCGACGATAGCATACTGTAAAGCTAGAGGTATGACTCCTAGAGTATATACACGAATCGCCCATCTACAGTATCTCATATATTCCTCATTGGTTGTAAACATCTTCACAAAAACATCCGGAATTGTATTTGCAATCAGCATCATGATACATGTAAAAGCAACTGCGATCAAAGCGATGTAACGTTGAGCCAGTTTTATTCGATCAATTTGCTTTGCTCCATAATTGTATCCTAAAATTGCTTGCGTCCCACCTGTGATTCCACCGAGAGGCATCGTTATAATTAACATAAAACTTTGTACAATCGTTGCACAAGTAACCAGCATGTCCCCTTGTTCTAAACCACCATATTTTTGTAACACCATGTTTAAAATAATAATTAGTACGTTATCGGATGCTAATATTAAAAATGGGGCTACACCTAAGGTTAGCACTTGGCGAAACACATGGAAAGAATATCCCCCAAAGGTAATTTTTATGGATACACGATTTCCAAATAAAACATACAATATATAAAGAGCGGAAAGTGCCTGGGAAAGGACCGTTGCAATGGCCGCTCCTCTTACCCCTAAATCAAATACAAATATGAAGATAGGGTCCAATATAATATTAGACACAGCACCAATTATGACAGAGTACATTCCTATTTTAGCAAACCCTTGGCAAATTATGAATTGATTCATTCCTGCAGCGATAAATGCAAACACTGTGCCTAAAACGTAAATGCGCATATAGGCTTCCGCATATACAAATGTCTCCTCACTTGCTCCAAACCACATGATCATCTTATCTTTTAGCAAAAGTGCAACAATTGTAAGGACTAACCCAGCGGTAACAATTCCAAGAAAACAATTCGATAAAATTCGTTTTGCTCCTTCTTCATCTTTCTCACCCATTTTAATGCTTAATAAAGGAGCCCCTCCAATGCCAATCCAAAATGCAAAAGATGCAATCAAATTAACAATTGGTCCAGTGACTCCAACGCCAGCTAATGCTACCTCTCCTATTCCCTTCATGTGACCAATATACATACGATCAACAATACTGTACAACACACTAACAAACTGCGCTAGCATTGAAGGCAGTGCCAATCGTAGCACCAGTCGTTTTACAGAATCTTTTCCTAAATCATTCTCAACTTTTCCACCCATCGTATTCACCTATCATTCGTTTATCTTTTTCAACTTTTTATTCCAAATGACACTATACTAAAGTTAGTAAATTAGGTCAATATTATTTTTTGTATTTATGATAGAATGATTTGTAAAATCGATTATGAAAGATTTTTAGATAATTTAACATATTTATTTTTGACGCATATGTTATAGTATTATCGTATACATTTTTATGGAGGCTATAATATGACAAAATTCCATTCATTTGAAGGAACGATTATACAAATAGACAACACTTGGACCAATGGAGCATTAAGCGCAGGATGCACACAGCAGTTTTCTGTTGTAAATGAAAATGGTGACATGGTAAATTTCATCGTTACTTCAAATACTTATATATTAAATCATAAAATGTTAGAAGTTGGTGATCGTATCATTGGATTTCATGATGCAAACGCTCCTGTTCCCTTAATATATCCTCCGCAATATAGAGCCTTAGTTATGGCCAAAGTTTCTGCAAGCGAAACCGTTACGGTGGATTACTTTAATAGACAATTAATTAGCAGTGACGGATTTCTCAAATTAAATATCGGTCCTTCAACATCGATTACCCTAACAAATGGTCAACGCTTTACAGCGGACCCATCCAACAACGATTTAGTCGTAGTGTATAGTTTTTCTACCCGCAGTATACCAGCACAGACAACACCAAGCCAAGTAATTGTTTTGTGTTCTTAAGCTAAAGTGCCTAAGAATCTTAGTTCACGCAAATATAATCTTAAGATAATGTGCCTAAGCCCCTTATTCACGCAAATGAAATTCAAAAAACAATCGGCCAGCAAAATGATCTACATTTCTTTATTAATCACTGGTTTTGTAAATATCCATAGATCATTTTATAGGCATATGTTTCTCTAAGAAACATATGCCTATTGTGTCTTTAATCCATACTCCTTTCTATTGTAATCCTACTATGTTTTTGATATATTATTTATAAAGAATCGATGTTTCATATGAGGCTACTGCATAAAAATAAACCCTACTATTTTGAACTTCAAAGTATCCTCATGGACATTCATAATAACGTTTAAATTCTATGCTCGTTATTTAATTACGTATGAAAATCGATCCCCAAAATACATTCTTAGGAGCCCTTTATGAAAAAGCACAAAATACTTCTATTATTACTTGTTCTTATTTCTTCCACATGGCTTGGAATTGCCGTGCATGCAAACAGTACCTTCCAGTTAAATAAAAAGAAGGTGACAATGGAAGTCGATTCCACTTTAGTACTTAACTCAAACGGTGTTTCCGACTCTGACATTACATGGAACACAAGTGATGCGTCCATTGCATCTGTAGCCAATGGGAAAGTGACTGCGGTATCTTCTGGTGTTGCAACGATAACAGCAAACTACCAAAACCAGTCATATAGTTGCAAAGTAAATGTTATTGACAGTAATGAGACTAAAACATTTGGTCAAACCAATTTACCTGTTTTACCAAACAATATGTATGAACTCAATACTGCATCCTCCCTTGAGAACCTACTATCTACAACAAAAGCTTACATGACCATAGGTATTGATAAAACTTATATTGATGTTAATGATGCGGATTACATGGATGGTTCTACTCCAGCCTTTGCTGTCGTAACATCAAGCACGAATAAAGATGCGTACATAACCAAAGTAAGTTCTCCAGACAAAGGAGTCATTCGTTTTCATTTTAATACGAGGATTACAAACGATACCACTGTTGTGATTAACTACTCGAAGCAAGAACGAATAAGCACCTCTGAGAAAGAAGTGGATTTAGCTATTATTATGGGGCAATCAAACGCTTCTGGTGTGGGTACTGCAAGTCTCGCTCCAAAAGTTGAAAGTTATATGGGAAGTGAATTCCGTGCAATTACTGACCCAACGAAACTGTATGACATTCAAGAACCATTTGGCAAAGACGAGAACAAAGAGTTTGCAATTAACGATCGTAAACTTAAATCAGGTTCGTTCTTATCTGCCTTTGTCAATTCATATTACACACAAACCGGTCACAAACTCGTATGTGTTAGTGCCTCTCAGGGAGCCACATCAATCACTTCATGGCAACCGCAAGGAAGCAAATTAAATGATGCGATTAATCGCCTACAAAGTGCTAGGGATTGGCTAAAGCAAAACGGATATACAGTTAAAAACACTTTTGTTGTTTGGCTACAAGGTGAGACAGATGGCGGGTTGGGCTTAAGTACAGAAACCTACATGAATTATCTAAACAAAACAATTGATACCATGTTATCCAATGGTGCAGATAATTTTTATATTATACGTATCGGTAATAACAAAGATAATGAAACATTATATACTTCTATCATCGAAGCACAAACCAAGATTTGTACATCTAAGTCAAATACAATACTTGCCTCTACAAAGTTGAGTATTATGGCTGAGAATGGAATGATGAAGGATCAATTCCACTATACACAGCACGGCTATAATATTGTTGGCTATGATGCTGGTATGAATGTTGCGTATCATATAATGACTGGTAAAGAGCCTACTCTATATGATTATGAGACAAAGCTTACTTATCAACCTTATACGAAACACTAATTAATAGGTAGAATAAGATTTAGGTTTGTATGAATTGTTCTATCAGCATTTCTTATCCATAGAATGCCTCTTATTAGCACAGTATTTTTTATTAAGATAATATTAGAAACCTAATAGGCCCAATCAAAAAAACGTAAACTTTTTTAAGTTTACGTTTCATTTGATCGAGCCTTATTTTTTTAATATTGCAGAATGGTTATTAAATAATCACAAAAAGAATCATGAAAAGAATTTTTTATCCTTTATTTCTTCATGCGCCTCTATTATTCCATTTTTCACTGCCTTCTTTATAACAAAATAAAACAAATAGATAGAAATCAACCAAACTATAAGTATTAATACCACCTTTATCACCTCTGACGATTTATTCTTCCCATCATGACCGTACCTTATATACTTTCAAATTAAGCTTCTCTAAAAGTAGGAACAAATGATATAACCACACCGATATAATTGCTACAATAATTCTTGGAATCACAAGAAATATAATTGGTGCCCCTGTAGTCACAAAATTTGCTGTCTCTTGAATAAGAGAATGGCACGTTGCTATTGAAATATTTAGTTTCTTTAAATCGGATTCTTTTATAATTTTTTTATCGTTGAACTCAATTAATATGCTAGCTCCATACATCAAACCGATTACATTTGTTATAATCCATAAAAAAGCAACTTCTCTTGATAGACCAAAAATAAACATCACATATTTAAACGCATTGCTTATCTTCTCCACAACATGGAACCGTACCAGTAATATATAAAAAATCGTAATAATAATATTTATTAGTACTATTTTTACAACCACAACATTGGATGCTAACCAACTAAACATTATCGATTTAAAGGATTTAACTTCCTGTGGTATACTTGCTAAATACGGGATGTCCATAAATTTATCTGTATTTGGTATCACTAAATTTAAAACTATTCCTATCAAAAAACTTGAAAAAACTCGTATAAATAGTATTCCAAAATATGAACCACCCGCTTTCTTTTGTATCATTAATTCGATTGGTAGCGTGTGACATATTAATACCATTGTTGACAGGATTGTAATTTCTTTTAAAGTAATCGGTAATGTCATCATAACAGCGATTGCAGAATAACAATTTATAAAATATCCAGAGATTAAAACTAATATAGTTTCACCACTTAAACCAACACTCTTTATAAATGGAGAAACTAGAGCCCCTAATATTTTTACAAATCCCATATATTTTAATATTTCGATAATAAGCGAAATTGGGATCATAATTTTTATAATTTTGAGGCTAGCCTTAAATCCTTCTTTAGAACCTAATAAAACAACATCATTAAGAATACTCCTCTGTTGAGAGTACTTAGTATCCATTTTTTAGTTCTCCTTTGTTCTTATATTCAATAGATGTTACCTACAAACAATTAATCAAATACTAATATTTTCCATTTTATTCGTTTTGTAGATTATTGTCAATACTGAATACTATTTAAGGTTGAACATTAAACTATAAGTGAAAGGAAATTCAAATGGAGCCGTTTCGTAGAAATGACGAATCACGATAAACACATTTTCAAAAACCTCATTAAAAAAGGACTATTTATAAGGGTCATAAATAACTTCAACACACTTATAAAAAGCCCTCCTTTATTTATTCCGATTGTATTTCCCTCTTCCCTAGTTGATTACGGTATTCATTTGCCGAAATACCGATAATCTTTTTAAAGACTCTTGAAAAATGAGCCATATCCATAAATCCAACCATCTCAGCAATATCGCCAATTCGCAGCGCCGGATCTTTAAGCATTTCCTTTGCCCGTTCAATTCGCACACTATTTAGTATCTCAGAAAAATTCTTATCTAAGTGTCGATTCAATAATTTACTCAAATGCCACTGGCTTACGTATGTTTTTTCTGCAACCTCGGATAACGTTAATTTCTGTGTAAAATTACTCTCTATGTAATTCATAGCATTTTTAACGATAAAGCTACTCGCTGTGCTGTTCTCTTCTTCTAAATCATCTAACGTAGCTGCTTCTTCATCTCGTTTTACCTCTGCTAATTTTGATGTCATACATACAATTGCTTCCTCAATTTCATCCATATTCGAAGGTTTCAGTAAAAATCTTGTAACACCGAGGCGGATTGCTTGTTGTGCAAAATCAAAATTCCGATAGCCCGTTAAAATACTTATCATCATATTCGGAAATTCTGACTTTAATCCTGCTATCATATCTAATCCGTTCTTACCAGGCATCGAAATATCTGTGATGACAATGTCTGGTTTATACTCACGAATAATCTGAGTCCCTTCAAGACCATCGTTTGCTTTTGCTACAAGCTTACAATGGAATTTCTCCCAAGGCACCATTCTTGATATTCCTTCCACTATAATTGGTTCATCATCAATGATTACAACACGATACATAAGCAACCCCCTAGTATAAGACTATTTTATCTTACTACGTTTTTTAAAATTAGAACATTTACTATATTTTACAATATTAATTTCCTTTTTACAATTATGTCCTGACATTTTAATCTTTATTGCTACGACCTATTACCCCTATCCGCTATTGCTAATATCCTCAATTACTTTCTATTAATATTTAACACTTCGTTTATCAATTCTTCTGCAGTCTTATCACCATTTATTACCTCAACAATTCCTGCTGTTAAAGCATTATAAGCCTCTTGTGAAATTCTTGCATCCAAGGTTGGAGATATGCTCTTGGCAGCATTGATAAACTGTATTCCCGAGAGCGCTAATGGTGTCATACCCTCAATTGGTTCTACCTCTGCAGCTGGCTGACCATATCCATTCCAATAGGTACGAATTGCCTCCTTATTTGTATGAGCCATAACAAATTTTACAGCGGCATCCCGTTTGTCAGGGTCCTTCCAAGCTTTTTTTGTGATATAAAATCCAACTGATACACCCCCGATAATATCACCGGTTTGACCTTTACCTCCCTCAATTACTGGAAATGGCATCACAATCGTGCTATCTTGATCTGTTATGCCACTAGCAAACCACGAACCTGTAAGAATCATAGCTGCCTTTTTTTCATTAAACAAGGACTCCGCATACGCATTATCAATGGTTTCAGTATCCACAGGAAAAGCGCCCATCTCTTTTAATGTATAGATCATCTCAACACCCATCACCCAATCTTCTGGTGCAGATTCTGGCACTGTTGTATATCCGTCTACCCCAGCTGACTTTAGGAGTAAATGCTCTATCCAATAATGCGGAACTTCATTCAAAGAAACTGCAAAAGGAATAACCCCTCTCTCCCGAAACAACTCAATCGCTTCTAATAATTTGTTCCAATCCGTAGGCAACGGAATACGGTAACGTTCAAATAAGTCTTTGTTGCAAAAGATACCTTCCCAAAACCTTGTTGTAGGAACTGCTCTTTGCACTCCATCTGGGTTCTCCGCTGCTTTTAGTGTTGCACTTAAAACATCCGATGCATACTCTGGATATAATTCTCGTATTTCTTCAATTGTAACAAACTTATCCGTTGCTAGAACATCACTTGCATTTGCATCCGTAAAAAACTGAATCACATCTGGCTCATTTCCAACAGAAAAATCAGCAGCGATTTTAGTCTTCCAGTCTTGATTGGATGCCTGAGAATCATCCTCAATTGTTATGTAACTATACTGCTCCATAAATACTTGATTAATTGCTTGATAATTTGGCGCATTTGGATCTGTTCCGCCGTAGGTAGAGGGAAGTATTGGCTTTTTCACTCAGGGAGGGATTTTCATTGCATTTTCTATCGTTCACGGCGATATTGTTCAAATGTG
>CAJJLI010000025.1 GCA_905192625.1 uncultured Clostridium sp.
AGATATGTATTCCGTTCCCTCCTTTTTATATCATATGTTAACTCACATAATTTGTGCATAATTAATACTAATATTCTACCCATTCATCTCTCCTTAAATTACACCACCATGAAATTGAAGGCTTTTCACTGCATAAATGAGCTATGAAAAAAGGAGAGTACATATCTGCACTCTCCTCCACCAATACAATAATTGTTTTTGTTACTCTTCTACTTTTAATAAAGACATTGGATTTACGGTATCCTCAGTATTTAATACTTGGAAGTATAAATTATTTCCTTCTACAGAGTAATATTTACTTACCTTATCAAGATTACCGATTACTTCCCCTTCATCAATTACATCTCCAACTTTTAAGCTACTCTCTTGCAATTGACCATAAACAAGTTTATAACCATTTCCTATGTCCATTGTTAAAGTTAAGCCTGTATCTGGTTTTAATTCAATACTAGATACAATGCCTTTTGCAGCTGCAATAACTTCAGAGCCTACCTCACCTTGAATTAAAATTGCTGGATTAACTTTAAATTGCTGTAACGTTTGGTGATATACGGTACGGTCAGCACTGTACTCCATAATTATTTTTCCTTGAAGTGGCCAAGTAAGACCATTGTCTGGACTAAAGTTCAAAGATTCATGGGTTGTTTTAATTACCGCTTTTGTCTCTTCTTGTTCAGGTTTATTAGCAACCTCTGAACTTACCGGCTCTTTTTCTGTGTCTGTCGCAACATTTGTGTTTTCACTCGTATTGTCTACAGCATTACCACCTGGTAAATTTGTTGGTCTATCACGACCTGTAAGATCACCATTGTCAGCTACTTCGTTGACTTCGTTATGGACATCAGCCTCATCTGTACTCGGCATTGCACTTTGATCCTCACCATTTTGTGCCAGATCAAGAGGATCTTCATTTAGATCCACTAAATTGTTTTGCTGTGGCTGTTGTCCGGACTGATTATTTACGGATATCAAAACAGCTGTAACGATCACGAACACTCCCAACAACAAAAACGCATAAACACCTTTGCCTTTTGCAAGTTCACTTAACTTTTGTTTTTTCACTGTTTGCACCCCTACCTTTCTAGGTTAGAATATGATAAGCATTTTTTTGCCTCAAGTATATTCTCTCCGCACGAGTGCATTTTATACATAAATAAAGGAAACATTAACAAAAGATAATCAATATAATTTGGAGTATTTGTAATTTCTTTTATTCATGATATAATACTTTTTATGAAAAAGATTTAATAAAGAAAGAGGACTATTATGAGAACATTTTTGGTTGTATTTGCATTGTTTTTATTTTGCATTGTAACGTTACCAGTGTATTTTATCTTATGGATTATTGGTCGCTTTAATCCGCGCCTTAAAACAAAGGCATCCCAAGTCATTGTTTCATGGGGTTTTCGCTTTGTTCTAGTATTTGCAGGAACGAAACGTACCGTACTAGGATTAGAAAATGTTCCTAAGGATGAGGCAGTTTTATATGCAGCAAACCATCGTGGTTTCGCAGATATTCCAATGGGATACATCACAGTTCCTACATTAACAGGTTTTGTTGCTAAAAAAGAAATCGCTAAAGTGCCTATCTTTAGCTGGTGGATGAAAAATTTAAATTGTCTTTTTCTTGATCGAGATGATTTAAAAGCAGGTCTTAAGACAATACTTCAAGGTGTAGAATACATGAAACAGGGATATTCTATGTTTATCATGCCAGAAGGAACAAGAAGTCAAAACGAAGATATGCTTCCATTTAAAGAAGGTAGTCTTAAAATGGCCGAAAAAACTGGATGTGCAATTATCCCAGTAGCAATTACAAATTCGGATGCTGTTTTTGAAAAACAGTTCCCTTGGGTTAAAAAGGCTCATGTCATAATACATTATGGAAAACCAATTTATCCAAATG
Source organism: uncultured Clostridium sp. (assembly GCA_905192625.1). GTDB lineage: Bacteria > Bacillota > Clostridia > Lachnospirales > Lachnospiraceae > Lachnoclostridium. The sequence goes on from CAJJLI010000025.1 coordinate 1,907, forward strand.
AAGTTGATAAGGAAACAAAGAAGGCGCTAGGCGCTCATGTACGCAGTATTATTTCTGATATGTTAGAGGAAGATAAATCCCTTCTAAAGAGATAATTCTACGATTAATAATTTATTTTTTATCTATTTTCTTTTTAGTAAAATAATGTTACAATAATATCCGTGACCATCAAAGAAACGATGGGATTATATGTTATTTTTAAACATGCTAAATCCCACCGTTTATGGGATTACATAATGGAAGGAGGTATTTTATGTCGGCTTGGCAGATTGTTTTATTGGTGATTCTAGTAATTGTTGCAGTGGCATTTGTCGCTTTATCGATATATGGAAGAAAGCTTCAAAAAAGATCGGAAGCTTCTCAAGAAGAAATTAAAGCAAATTCACAAACATTTTCTATCCTTGTCATTGATAAGAAACGAATGAAGTTAAAAGAAGCGGGATTTCCACAGATTGTTTTAGATCAAACCCCAAAATATCTACGAAGAGCTAAAGTTCCAGTTGTAAAAGCAAAAATCGGTCCTAAGGTTGCTACTTTAATGTGCGAGGAAAAGATTTTTGATTTAATTCCAGTGAAAAAGGAAGTAAAGGCTGTCATTAGCGGTATTTACATTATTGGTGTGAAGGGCCTTCGTGGTGGTCTTGAGCAAAAACCAGAGAAGAAAAAATTCTTCCAAAGAATGAAAGACAAAGTGATGAAAAAATCCGAAGATTCAAAAAAATAAACTCAATATAAAATGGACTGCTAGTATCAACATAGCAGTCCATTTTTTTAATTTTTCTTTTGGGTCGGCTGAATTTTTATATTTAATGTGCAATCTGATACATGCCCATAATTAATATCTAGTCCATACGTAAGAGTGATTTCAATAAGAGTATCCTCTTCCTTGATATCGATTGTTTTAGTATGAATGCCTAACATTAAATCCCCAAATGGTGTATTGTAATATGTCATATTACTTTTATCACGTTCAAATGTCATATGCACGTTATTTGCACCTTTTTTTATTAAGTCGATTCGATCATTTGATATTTTTAATGTACAATTTGTAATTTTCAAAGGATTTCCAGAGTCTTCTGTTACCTCCTCATATCTGACATAATGCTTATTGTTTCTATAATAATATTCACCACGACTTATAATTTCTACTGCCTCATCCTCACTTACCTCATATTGCAAGCCAGCAATAGAAACAATGACATCTTTTGTCATCAGGAAGTCCTCCTATGTTATTTATTTTCTTGTAAAAGCAGACTGGATTAATTTTTCGATCAACTGCATCTTACTAATTCCTTTTGCCTCCCATAGCATAGGATACATACTAATTGCTGTAAATCCAGGTAAAGTATTCACCTCATTAAACACAATTTCATTCGTATCTTTTTCAAGGAAGAAGTCTACCCTCGCTAATCCAAATCCATCAATTGCTTTAAAAATCTTTACCGCATAATCTCTAAATTCTGCTTCTTTTCCAGCTGGTAACTCTGGAGATATTACAGTCTTACTTTCTGCATTGTTATACTTCGCATCATAATCATAGAATTCAGCCGCAGCAAGAATTTCACCAACTCCGGATGCTCTTACCTCATTACTTCCAAGAACTGCACATTCAATTTCTCTACCGATAATGGTTTCTTCCACAAGTATCTTTTTATCGTGTTCACCTGCATTTTTCAATCCGCTTACTAATTCATCTCTATTGTGCGCCTTTGTCACTCCTTTTGATGAACCTGCATTGGATGGCTTAATGAATACTGGGTAATTGAGAGTTTTTTCAACTTTTTCAACCACCGCTTTCATATCAAATAAATCCTTAACATGCACTGCTACATAAGCCGCTTGACGAATACCTAATGTGTCAACAACAATCTTTGTATACAATTTATCCATTGCAACTGCAGAAGCTAAAACTCCACACCCTACATAAGGTATGCCTGATAACTCCAACAAACCTTGTACGGTACCATCTTCCCCATAAAGACCGTGTAGAACTGGAAATACAACATCCACCTTTTGTAATTCAACATGATTACCATGAATAAACAATATGGCACCTTGTGTTTTATCAGGTGATATAATAGCAGTTGTCTTTCCCTTAACCCATTCTCCCGATTTAAGTTCTTCTAAGGATTCTACTTTTAGCCAATTACCCTCTTTTGTAATTCCAATTAAAACTGTTTCATAATAGTTGCTATCAATATTCGAAATAATTGTAGCTGCTGAAATGCAGGAAACCTCATGTTCCGAAGACATTCCTCCAAACAGTACTGCGATAGTTTTCTTTTCCATAATTGCCTTTCCTTTCTACGTAGATTCTAGATGCTAGTTACAAATAATTTATATAAAATATAACCTTATTAACGATTTCATACGTTTGAATTTATACTGTTACATATTCGACCTAGAAAAATATGTAATATATTCCTTCTTTTTATGATATTTAAGCTGAAAATGCCATATATTATCGAAAATTATCCGTAGAATTCTGACTACTAATCTATTTTACACGTAATCTCAAAAATATTCAATGCCTTTTTCATTCCATTACCAATATTTTATCCAAATTATTGATTCCAATGAATATTATAGATTCCAAAAGATACCATCCCATATAACAACTCTAAAATATATACATGCGAAAAGACGGTCCTTTTGATTGTAAAACTTTGCTCTTTTACTTCTCACTTCCCTACGTATATTTATATGGATAAATCGCATTAACAAGTTATAGGATATTTATTAAATGAGTCATGTGAATCCTTATGTTTAAGTACTTTGGTTATTTGTTTTCTTTAAATAATAAAAGGATATACCTTTAGCATCTAAGCAAAGATATACCCTTCATTTCCTTATTATATATAAAAATTAAGCCTCTCTCCAACGTTTTAAACTTGGAAACCATTCTTGCATTTCTTTTCTTCCTTGTTCCTTATCTGGACACCATTTCTCTGAACCTTCACAATTCACACAAAATTCAATCATTTCATCCATTGTGCACTCAGATGTAAATTTACCATCTTTAAAACAATAACAACAATAATCTTCATTCTTACTAGCGTCCGAATTGGTACCAAAATGCTCCTCCTGAGTCATTGGCATTCCGCAGCTTTGACAAAAAATTTGATTTTCCATAATTTTACCTACTTTCTACTTGTTTTGGCCATAAAACTCTGCATGCAATTTGAGTTTATTTAAATGGTAGAAATATCGTAACACATTAAATATGACACCTGCCTGTCATATTTAATCTCAAATTGAAAAATAATGTAAGATCAATTTTCATATTTCTTAAGTAGTAAATTGGCGAATTCCCTCATTTTTTCTCTCTGTTCTATTGGAGAGATTACTGTTACATCACTACCATACGATAATAGGTATCCCGTTATCCATGCTCCTTTTTGAAAGAAAGTGGTTACAAGAAGCGTTCCATCCTCATTTCGGTTTATCTGATTTCTTGAGAATTCATCGTATACACGGTAAGAAACTCGTTCTTTAAAAAGCAATTGGTATTCGACTTCCTCTTTCATTGACCACTGGGTTGGTAACTGTGGCAAGCTCTCATTTCTCTCAATAAAATGCTCATTTACAACATTAAGTTCGTCCATACGTATAATCTTAAATGTACGATAATCTTTTCTATCCAAACAATAGGATTGTAAATACCAATTTCCTCCTTTAAAAATTAGTTTCATAGGTTCCACCTTGCGCAAACTTGTTGTTCCATCTGAACTATAGTAAGAAAAACTTATGTATTGTTTTGCAAAAATGGCCTGCTTCACTTTTAAAAACTTTTCTTTTTCATAGTTTAAGCTTCCCCAATGAGAAAAGTCAATGTCAATCCAGTCAACGCTACTTTTTTGAAATAAACCCGCGAGTCGATTGGAAATATGCTCACCACTTCCAGTATTTGTTGCCTTCAAACTTTGTAATGCAAATAAAATTTCATCCTGCTCTTCTTCTGAGAGTAGGGATTTATCAATAATGAAATTATCTAAAAGACGAATTCCACCGTTTCTTCCCTTTGTTGTATATACTGGGACTCCTGATGCCGATAGCTCATCCAAGTCTCGATAAATTGTCCTTGTGGAAACTTCAAAATGCTTGGCAAGCTCACTTGCAGTCATGCACTTTTTTTGCATCAATAGATAAATCATTTCAAACGCCCGATTCATATTCCCTCCAGTACTACGCGCAAAATACAGTATTTATCATATTGTGGTTTTGCGTTTTTATCAGATTTTTTTTAATAACAATTAGGTGAATGATTTTGTAAAGATTGGGTATACTCTAAAAACCAAGATATAAAACTTACATATTATTAAACGGTTGTTGCAAGGGAAAGCAACTACCCATTCAAACTAAGAAAGGCATGGGTATTCGTATGAAAAATTTAAAAACGTATATCATAAATTTTTATGGAAAAATTTCTACTTTAGTGTTTGGAAAAAATACAATTGGGACAAGTCGTAAACTTCGAATCCTAACTAGGCTCTCACCAATTGCACTTGCCTTTGGCATCTTTTTATATTCCATAATTGGGGTTGTTATCGTAGCAACTGGATGCTCGAAAACCACTACCTTATTTAACACTGAAATGCAGGTGGATATCGCCAAAGAACTACTTCGATTTCACGTAATTGCCAATAGTGATTCCACACAAGATCAGAGTATAAAACTGGAGGTAAAAGAAGCAATTATTAGCTATTTAAAACCCTACCTTAAAGATGCATCTAGTAAAACAGATGCGATGGATATCATTAAAGAGCAACTGGATTCTCTAAATTTAGTTGCAGATGATATTCTATCCAAGAACGGTTTTTCATATTCCGCAAAATCTTCTTTAAGTTCTGCTACCTTTCCTATTAAAGTATATGGGGATATTACATTGCCACCAGGAGAGTATGATGCTTTAAGAATTGAACTTGGAAAGGCGGAAGGACAAAACTGGTGGTGTATTATGTTTCCACAGCTTTGTTTTGTGGATGCCACCTATAGCGTTGTTCCTGACGACTCAAAAAAACAATTAAAAACCTTACTCACCGAGGAGGAATATAAAGCCATCGTAACAGATGATGTAGATGTTGTTGTAAAATTCAAACTTGTGGATTGGTTTAAAAATTTATTTCAACAGGGCTAATATTTCACATGAACTTTGGGATTTACTTGCAAAAGTCAAGGTCGCCTTTTATAATAGGGAAAGGGCTAAGAAAGATGACTATAGGCTTTTTCCAGTTGTTATACAAATTGCTTAGTCCATGTTTCGATAAATGTAAGGAGTCTCTTATGGATAATATCAACTTAAAAGCTTATGCAAAAATAAATCTCGCTCTTGATGTAATTGGTAGACGACCAAACGGATACCATGATGTAAGAATGATAATGCAAACCATTCGTCTTTACGATAAGGTGAATATAAAACGAATACAAACCAATGATATCATAGTCAAAACAAATTTACATTACCTTCCAACAAATGAAAACAATTTAGTCTATGCAGCCGCAAAACTCTTTAAGGAAACACTTAAAATCAAAGATGGTGTCCACGTTAATTTAGAAAAACGCATTCCCGTCGCAGCTGGAATGGCTGGAGGTAGTACAGATGCCGCAGCTACTTTATGGGGACTAAACGAAATGTTTGAAACGAAATTAACACTCGAAGAGCTTATGAAGCTTGGGGTAACATTAGGCGCAGACGTACCATATTGTTTGCTTCGCGGTACCGCCTTATCAGAAGGAATCGGTGAAATATTAACCCCTCTTGATAATGCCCCTCCTTGTTTATGTTTAGTAGTAAAGCCACCAATTAGCGTTTCCACTAAATTTGTATATGAAAACCTTGTTCTTGATTCGAATATAGAACATCCAAATATTGATGGTATGATAAAGGCCATTCATTCAAGGGATCTTTTAAAGGTAAGTTCTCTTCTTGGAAATGTATTGGAGTCTGTCACATTACAGGAATACCCTCAAATCAAACAAATCAAGGATGAATTACTATCCCTTGGTGCAACCGGTGCTTTAATGAGCGGTAGTGGCCCAACGGTATTTGGTTTATTTGACGATAAAAAATTAGCTGAAAAAGCCTTCTATCAATTTAAAGTTGGTGAATATGGAAAACAAACCTTCCTAACTTCATTTTACCATCCGAAATCATTTTCTTAAAGGCATAATTATAAGGCAAACCTTTCTTTCACTCAAAAAGCGACGAAATAAGTTTTAAAAAACTTATTATAGTTGCTTTTTTTGTTTTCGCTTTCTTCATAATATAAATTTTCGATGCATATAATGTTGTAGACAGGATGTGCAATATCACGGAGTTAAAAAACCTTAAAGGAGGGAGTCACTTGGAACTTGTAACAAAAAATATCCACATGAATAAATTAAAATGCAAAAGCAGTTTGCAGATGACATTAGACGATGATTTTAATGTTCCAGATACAAGACCCGATGTTAGCAAACTAATAAAAACTGGTGGTGAATTAAAATTCAATGAACAAAAGATGATGAACGGAAAGCTATACCTAAATGGTAATTTACATTTCACAGTCCTATACGTTAGTGATGAAAGCGAACGACCAATACAAAGTATCCGTGGTCAAATCCCATTCAATGAAGTTATGAATTTAACGGAAGACTGTAATCAAGAAAATGCTCATGTGAAATATGAAATTGAAGATATGAGTGTTAATATTATCAATTCCAGAAAATTAAGCTTAAAAGCGCTCATAAGCCTATCTCTAGCTGTTGAAAGTGTTTATGATGAAGAAGGCGCAGTTGATGTCGACGGTGATAACGATGTACATACTCTATCTAAAATAATTGATATCACTAACATGGCTGTAAACAAGCGAGATTCTTATCGCTTCCGCGATGAAATCGTATTACCAAACGACAAACACATAATCTCTGAGATTTTATTTAGTGATATTGAATTAAAGAATGTCGATATTCGGTTGTTAACCGATAAATTTACAATCAAAGGGGAACTTTTAGTCTTTATCTTATATCTTGGTGAAGGTGAGGGCCACCCGATTGAATATTATGAAACAGAGCTTCCATTTAGTTCTACCATTGATTGCAATGGCAGCTCCGAAGAAATGACTCCGGATATTACTTTATCATTGCTTGATAAACACCTTGAAATCAAACCGGATAGTGATGGTGAAGAACGCGTTGTAGATGTAGAAACTGTGCTTGAAGTAAATATAAAAATTTATGAAGAAACACAGATGGAAATCTTAAAAGACATCTATTCACCAACGCGAGATATCACACCTATATATAAAGATGTTTGTTATGAAAACCTCCTTATGAGAAATAGCAATAAGGCTAGAATTAATGAAAGAGTTAAAATTGATAGCAATCATCCTCGTATCTTACAGATTTGCCACGGTAGTGGAGATGTTAAGGTAGATGAAATCACCCCGATAGAGAATGGACTAAGAGTGGATGGAGTACTTAACATGAATATTCTTTATGTAACTTCCGAGGACTCTGCTCCTATGCAATCCATAAATAGTTTTATACCTTTCTCACAATTAATTGAGGTAAAGGACCTGAAACCAAATAGTTTGTATGACATTAAGCCAAGTCTAGAACAAATAAATATTATCATGCTAGATACTCAAGAAATCGAAGTGAAAGCAAGTGTAGTATTTAATGTTATTGTTTTTGACCAATTAGAAGAATCTTTCCTAATTGATTATAACGAAGCACCTCTTGACATGGATAAATTACAAGCAATGCCTGGAATGATAGGATACGTAGTTAAACCTGGTGATTCTTTATGGAGTATCGCTAAGGCTTACCACACAACGGTTGATACAATAAAAGAAATAAATGATTTAGAGTCTGATATCATACATCCTGGTGATCATTTATTAATTGTAAAAGAAGTAACTCCAGTTTTTAGATAATTGCAAAAATAAAACGCTTCCTATTTTTAGGAAGCGTTTTATTTTATATACGCAAGTCTTTTATATTTTAAGTATGATAATACTCTTATTTATTTAATTCTTCTTTCCATTTAGTTAATTTCTCTAACGTCGTATCTAGTGTTTTCTTACAAATGTCTGGCAATTCACCACCCCAGGCCTTTGTAGCTTGCTCAAATCCTTTTTTTACTGCATCCATCAACATTTCTGCTTTTTCTGGATCATTCCCAGATAAGGCTTTAGCAAAGGACACCAAGCGTTCTGATGTTTGCTCCACTCCATAATATCCATCTTCGGAAATTTCTTGCTGTGCTTTTTGTGCAGTTTCATGATCCACATTCACTTTTCCAGTTCGAAGCAATTCATAAATATTATCCCCTGCTAACAGTGTTTTACCCTGTTCTAAAAACATCTTCTCTACAAGAGAACGAAGTTGTGCATTTCTAGCCTCTGCATCTGCCTTTAAGCGTTCAATCGTTTCTCTGTCTGACTTTACAGTATGCGTGGATTGATTCGCATTGGTTTCATAAGTAGCAGCCTCTTCTTTATAAGTATTGATGTTTTCTTTTCCAGTCGTGTGTTTTGACACTTCATTCTTCTGTTTTGATGTTGAATTTGCTGTTCTATTCTCATAGACAATTCCGCTTTTTGATACTCCTTGTATGCCCATCATATGACCCTCCTTGGTTCAGAAAAATATTACTATCAATTCGTTTATACTAAGCATATCGGCTAAAATAAATAAAAGATTAGTGTCCATAAACAAAGAGTATCCAAATCACATTCTCGTAGTTAATTCCGACGTATAAATGAAATCTAAAAGCAATACCTTCCTTCCCGTGATGCACATGATTTCCCCATGATTTAATCTTTTGGTATGCATAAACTTCGCAATATCTCTTTTCTACTAACTTCATTTACCTTCAAATAATGAACAGGTTCATTCATGTCACTTAGTCTATGGGCATCTGAATTTTTAATAAAAACACACTCTTGTAAATAAGGGTGTATTTTTAGAAGCTGCGTCTTTTGATTCCCATCTCTTATTTCTACGCAAGAGAATTGACTCGTTGGCGGTATGAATCCAAGGTTTGATAATAAACTATTGGAAGACTTATCAATGTGTGCAGGAACCATAATTCCTCCATATGATTTGATGAATGGATACACATCATCAAAGGATATGCTCGTCGCCTGTATTAGGAGAGATTCAAACTCCCCACTCTCACAATCCTTATCATCCATAATAATTTGCTTTCCAAATATCTTGGGATCATTCCTTGTATGAAGCAATTTTGTTTGTACGTAAGCATCAAATTGCAACGCATCCTTTAACTGTTCAAATAAACATAAGACATGCACTTCTTCCCTTGTTGTAAGTTCCATCCCTGGAATAACAACAATTCCATATCTTTCTCCAAGTTCCATTGCCGTTTTACAATGCAAGCAACTATTATGATCGGTAATCGCAATTGCACACAATCCCTTAATTGCAGCCATTCCAATGATATTCGCCGGTGTCATATCATCATCCGCACAAGGAGATAGACAGGAATGGATATGAAAATCATATGGGATTGAAATCATGAACTTTTTGATAAACCAAAAGGGCAGC
>CAJJLI010000026.1 GCA_905192625.1 uncultured Clostridium sp.
AAGCTAATTGGGGACACACCGGCATAGCCGGTGGTTTATTTTCATTGCGATACAAATAAAATAAGAGCTACCAGCTTTCGCTAGTAGCTCTTATTTTCTTAACTGCAGTCGACGGGACTTGAACCCGTACCCAGTCAACCCGGACTAGATCCTTAGTCTAGCGCGTATGCCAATTCCGCCACGACTGCACATTACTACATATCGCTCACCACTTCGGTAAGCAATATGTAGTATACCATCATTTATTTAAATAATCAAGTATTTTTTTTATTCAAATGATATTATTTTAATAAAATCATTTTCCAATATATCTAATGACTCTACTGCTTTAAATACGTCAAAATGTATGTTCCTGGATTATAAATTGTGCAGATGATTTCATTAGTCCCATTCGTTACTGTATTTAATTCTCCTATAACAGATTTTTTATTCGGAGTGTAGTACACCTTGCATCCTTGTATTTTATATTCACTAGGGATTGTGATTTTCATAGTAAGCGGAAATTCAGCATCCATATTTTCATCCAAAAGTTCCACATCAAACGCAATATAATAATTATACTTCGCTGACCTTTTAAGTACATTACGTACCAAACTTGGTGTAACTGAAGTACCGGTAATCTTATCTTTATCTTCGGAATCATATAACGCCAAGGAAACTTTTGCAGTATGCTTACCATTCGTTGCATTAAAAACTGTCGCATTGCTATAATCTGCTGACTGCTGTGATACGACCTCGACTGTAAAATCCGCTGTGCAACCAGAAGCCTCTACTGTTACTGTTTGATATCCCTCATAGGTAAAAGAAGGGGATAAAATATTAAAACTAGTGATCTTACTTGTTGTCCCATCACTATAAGTAGCGATTACCTCGATATCTTTTGCTCGAACTGTATTACCAATCGCTACCGCTTTACCATTGTATGTAACTTTTATGCTTGTAACAGTTTTTTGAATGCCAACAACCGTAAACGTAGCCTTTTTCCCACGAAAACTTGCAGTAACTTGTTGTGCTCCTGCTGCTGTAACTTTATCAGGACTCAAAACATAATTATTAATAACTTCGGAAGTTCCATCTGTATAAATTGCCATGACAGTTAATTCACGTGGATTCACTGCCTCTCCTATCGCAACACCACTTCCATCATAAATTGCAGTTAAATGTTCCACTGACTTTGGTTCCGTTCCGTAAACTTCAAATCTTGTTGTAACCCCATTATAAATAAGAGTTATTGTATTAATACCAGTCTTTGTTATTACTCGATTCGCCAATGTAAAATCCGTAATCGTCTCACTACTATAGTCACTATAAGTTGCTGTCGCCATGATATCCCTAAGGTCCACGCTATTTCCAATGCTTACTAAATCTCCGGTATAAAAAGCATTGACTTCAATTACTTTTTTACCCATTACTGTAAACTTAGCGGATTTATTCTTATAAATAGCTACAAATGTATTTTCTCCCGCACTCGTTACTATTTCAGAAGTTAATTTATAATCATAAATAGTAACTAAAGTTCCGTCATCATAAATAGCCTCAACAACTAAATTGCTCTTATCGATGGATTTTCCTACTACAACACTCTCTCCCATATAATACGCATTTATCTCAATTAATTTATTCGTACTTGTAGTGCTACTGGCATATACCTTGTTTTCTTTTCCAATACCTCCTATTACTAACCCACAGTAAAAAAGAATGAAAAAAAAGGAAGGTATTATAATATTTTTTATTATAAACTTTCCTTTTATATTTTTTGAATCCATAAGCAGCTCCTTTCTCTTTATCAACCTAATATACATATCGACCAAATGTGTAAAATACATTACTGAAAACAAGAGAAAAGATTCTTTGATTTATGAATTTCCTAACATTCAATTATCCACTTCTGATTTTGCTTGTTTATAAAAACTATCGTCAAACCATGCGCTCAAATCAACATCAGAAGTAATTAATTCGTTATTTTTTAAGAAAGTAATAACATTTTGCATAATGTCTTTATTCTCTTCTGTTGTTCCCGTTATAGCGATGTAATCACTTACTTCCGGATATGTCAAATCAACAATGCTCTCTTCTAGACCACTTTTTATGTATAAATCCCTCAAATCCTCGGGATGTTCCTGTGCATATTCCTGTGCACGTATTAACGCTTTAAAATAAGCAGTAACCACTTCTGGATGCTCTTTTGCGAAATCACTTCTAACAACATATGCTGATAATCTCTGCATATTAGGCTCTCCCTCTGTATCATACAAAAGTCTTGCATTTCCATCCTGCTCAAGCTTAATACCTTTCATTTCAGTAACTGCTGTTGCATCTATGCTTCCTGCAACAATGGCTGTCGCAGCTTCAACCTCAGACATGTTTAATAACTCAACCTCTGAAACATCAATACCATTTTTTTCAAAGATTTGATACAAAATTCTCTGCATATAAGATCCTGTCTGGACCGCAACCTTCTTTCCCTTTAAATCCTTTACTTCCATTACATCCGAATCCTTTGCCACGATTAAATGTGTTGAATACTCTGAAGGCTGGATATCAACCAATGTAGTACTTCCTCCTTGTGCTTTCGCGACTATAGCAGGCACATCTCCAAGTCCAGCTGCTTCCAGTTCGCCGCTTATTAATGCTGAATTAATCGCAGGACCTGCCTTTACAAATGGAATTCCTTGAAACTCTACATTGATTTCTTTAAATTCTTCTTCAAAATACCCTTCTTGTACCGCAATTCCTGCTAATCCTGACAAAACATCCGAATTTGTTGCGGTATACCCATAACGAAAGACTGTTATTTCATCTTCATTTTTCACCTGGTTTTTCGAACAACCCGTAAGCCAAATTGATGAGATAAATACTACACTAAACACTATTGCAATGCCTTTTTTACTTTTCATTTTTCTCCCCATTCTTGCGCACGTTCTTTGCGCATAACAAGTTTGTAGTGTGCAAGCACAAACTTGCGTCTTCTCCAAACTTTAAGTGGTGAAACCGCTTTTATATCGAATAGTCTCCATCAATTTCTGTTTCACCGAAAAATTCCTTGTAAACCTTTCTGCGAACTAAATCAAAATCGTGACTTGTGCGGTTTCTTGGTCTGCCCATTTCAACTTTAATAACTTTTTTTACTTTAGCAGGCTTACTTTCCAAAATGACGATTTGATCACTCAAATAAATGGCTTCATCAATATCATGAGTAACCATAATCATAGTTGTTTTTTCTTGTTCCCAAATACGTAAAATTTCTTTCTGCATCTGCATCCTTGTCAGTGCATCCAAAGCTCCAAACGGTTCATCCAAAAGTAGCACCTCTGGGTTATGAATTAATGCTCTTGCAATTGACGCTCTTTGAGCCATACCTCCGGAAAGCTGATAAGGGTATGCATCCTTATACTCCTCTAACCCAACTAACTCAAGAAGTGATTTAATATCTTTGTTTTTTTTCTTCTTATCAGATTCATAATAACCGAACGCTAAATTGTCATAAACACTAAGCCATGGCAACAACCTATGATCTTGAAAAACCATTCCTCGCCTTGTATCTGGTGCATCTAGCTCCTTTCCTCCTAACATGATTTTCCCTTGCTGATAATCCTCAAGACCAGCGATCATACGAATGAGTGTGCTTTTACCGCACCCACTGTGACCAAGAATACTAACAAATTCTCCTGAAGAAATTGACAAGCTAATTCCCTGGAGAACGGTGTTAATCTTACCATTTACCTCATAATTTTTTTCAACTTCGAATATTTCAATATCTTTGTTTATATGCTCCACCTCCACTTACTGCGGATTCCATTTTATAATGTAAGAAGTTATTTTTTTTAGTATGAAATCAACTCCCAATCCTAAAATACCAATTACAAAAATATCGACAATCATAACCTCCGATTGCATCAGCTGCTGAGAGCTTTGAATTCTAAAACCAAGACCAGATCTTGCTCCAAGCATTTCGGCAGCGACAACAGACATCCACGCCATACCTGCTCCAAGCCTTAGTCCTACACACACAAACTGAAGTGATGATGGCACGTAAATTTTAAATATAATATCCGTAAACTTTACTTGATAAAGCTTTACTAAATCCATATATCTTGGATTTGTTGAGCGAATTCCATCAATTGTATTCACCAATACAGGAAAAAAAGTTCCCCTTGCTACTAGAATAATTTTTGATAAATCTCCAATACCAAACCATAATATAACGAGTGGGAACCATGCAATGCCTGGAATTTGACGAATTGTATCAAAAATAACACTAAATAATTTGTTTACTCTCGAAAACGCTCCCATCATTATGCCAAATCCTATTCCTAACGCTGCACCTACCAAATATCCTTTTGCTACGATAATGACACTTGCGCTCAGATCATTCCATAACTGACCATTGCTAAGCTGAATCAAAAAATTATCCTTTACTTGACCGATGGATGGTAGGAGCAGCGAAGGTATTTCCCCATTTTTTGTTACCCAATACCAAATGATAAGAATTCCAATTGGTAACGCGATGTAATTGATAATATCAGCAATTCCTCTTATAAAATTCCTTTCCGATTCACACTTTTGCCTCAACACAATCGTTCATTTTCCTCCTTATATTTTTACGAAAATTCATTTTTATTTCACCTTTAACACATTCAATCGTTTGAAAATGATTATTAAGCAGAGGATTTGTAAATGGATAATCTGGTCGCTTGTAATTTTTACCTCTGGTTTCCTTTCGGTTTTCCCCCATTAATGCTCCTACTTCACATACATCCAATATATCAAGCACTTCAATACTGCGCATCAATTCATGGGAATTCGCACATTTTAACTCCGAATAGGTCATTTTCTTCAAATCGCGAATATACTTCAAACCTGCTTTTAAAAGTGAATCGGTTCGATTTTCTCCGCCAATATAATCACTCATTATCTGCTGCAAAACGGAATTCACTTCCTGCCAACTTCCACCTTCTTCACGGTCAAGAAAGCTTTGAAACAGCTGAGCACTTTCCTCAATAAGTCGATGATTTTCAACAGAAGCAGACTTACGTTTTTTTGCATACTCGGCTGCGTTTATCCCCGAAATCATTCCAAATACAGCGGCGGATGTAATATGTCCGTTTACATTTCCACATACAGTTCCAGCTCCGTAAAGACCTTCAACCGTAGTCTCTGCCTTAGGATTAATATCAAGGCCCCCTGCACTAAAATTTTTGCTATATGAACCAAATTCAATCATACTTTTGCTTAAATCAATATTTTTCTGAGTAAGGTAATCATTTACAGAGCTTATTCCCTCGGTTTCAAAACAATGCTGCATATAGGTTAAATCTTCTTTCGATAATCCAGTACAATTCATATACACTGGACCCGTTCCATCTTTTAGCTTATCTGCAAACACACCTGGCCATATATCTGACATCGGGTCCCCATATTCTCGTGAAGGCTTATTAACAAACGGTCCTGCAGGATCTCCCTTAGAATCACATAATAGACCAATCCAGGTTGCTTTCCCACTTCGCACAAAATATCTTGGCCCCGCATGACAACCTATTACATCATAATTAACAAGCCTTGCACCAGCACGGTAACCAAGTATAGCACCACCAGTGCACACAGGACATCCTGATGTATTAAACATATATGCAGGAACAGTCCCCGGGAACATTCTTGAATTTGGACCTGTCGCAAGAATAATCGCCTTTGCTTGAAATATGACCAATTCGGGTACATCGTCTGAGCAATCAACTCCTATAGCACCGGTTACTTTTCCGTCAGTGTCGGTTAAAAGATTACGAATTGTTATATGATTATGAACCACAGCTCCCTGTTTAAGTGCCTCCTTTAAAAGGCATTCCTTTTGCTTTCTACCATCAAATTTTAGGTGATAATGTTGTCTTCCTGGTATCGTATGACCCTCAAAATGGTATTCTTTCGTAGGCTTCATATCTATTCCATAAGACTCCCATTTCTTAACCATAATTTCCGAATTTAACAAAAGAGTCTGGAGCATAATATCATCTTGATTCGGCCCATCCATGGTGTCCTTAACTTCTTCTATTACCAAATTCAAATCATCACCATGTATGCTTGGAATGTAACACAAAAAATGGTCATTGCCTGTGCTACCATTCCCTGAACGTCTAGCATTGGCTTTTTCTGCAACCAAAACTTTAACATTAGACTTCCCCGCCTCAATTGCAGCTTGTAAACCTGCTATTCCTCCACCAATAATTAGAACATCAGTATCCTCAATTTGTTCTCTAACCTTTAACTCCATTTTATGACAGTCCTTTCTAAATTTAGTTATTAGAGCTTCTATATTCTGCTTTGTCAACTTCCTGATGAAGCATAAAGTGAGATAATGGGTAGCGCATATGAATTGCATTTGTCGGACAGTCAATAACGCACGCCCTACAGTGCCAACATTCATCTGGATAACGGACCTTAATATCTTTTGAATTTTTATCAAACTTCAATACATCTAACGGACATATTTCTGCGCAGGTTTTACAAACGATACATTTTTCTTTGCTGATTACCGGTGGCATATGTATTACTCCCTTCAACTTTTATCTAATCTTTAACCTACCACTCATATAACTTATAAAAATACAAAAAACCGGAGATTTAAGTATTCTTATAATACTCAAATCCTCCGGTTTTCCGGTCAGATTTTATCTGATTAACAGTTTATTCTTATTTTTTCATGCTTTTCTATCTGAATAACCTTCCCATCTTGTACAATGATAGTCACAGACCCAAAGCGTATGCTTTCAATAAATTCTTTAATTTTTAATAATTTTTCCGTTGTGACCTCTGTGTGCTCCATAGCAATTCCTTAATAATCCGGTATCAGATTAGCTTATATTATTCAAATGATAATTCGTCTTTTCATTTTCATACTATTTTGATATGTATTATATGAATTAATTGACATTATATTCCTGCAATAAATGTTTGTCAAGTGTGTTTTTTACTACATTAATTAAAATGTATCTCAATGATACTATTGGATGTTTCATCAGCTTGCTCATTCGGTATGTTGTGTAATCTTTCCAATCTATCTGCTGCACTTGCATAGTATACTTTCGGATTTCTATTGGAAATTGATATGGTCTTTTCTATAATTAAAAAAAGCCTGCAAACAGCATTGTTTACAGACTTTTTTAGTGACTCCCCGAGTTGGGCTCGAACCAACAACCCCACGGTTAACAGCCGTGTGCTCTACCATTGAGCTATCGAGGAAAATAAATAGAATATGAAGTTTATCCAATAAACATATTATAGAACCTGTTCCTTCAGCTGTCAAGCCAATATTTTCATCTAGTTTGATTTTTTAAAGTGAATCAATACTAAATCCAGTTGTACTTTTATTATACTCAACCTTTGTAAAAAATATTATATAAATCGAATATTTTTTTATATTCTCTTTGTAAATAGATTTAAAAATATACTTAAAAATCGCCTTACCCACGCTCTTAATATCGTAATTACTCATCAGGAATTTGAGTTCCGTCCTTATTGTAAATCCTCTCTCTCGGTCCATATACAGGATACATTGAATGTACTACAGAAAATATAAATCTTTCGCACTTTCAATACATCTCTTCATATTTTTTACAATGTCCCAATCACTATCAAAAAACTACCTTACTCTTGTATCATAGTTATTTATGTTTTAAAATAATAACGGGTCATGTACATAAATAATTTAAATCATTGATACCTTTAACATATCAGTGAAATAAGAATGGAGGTATAAAAATGCTTGAACTTTATAAACAAAGAAGATCCATACGTAAATTTACTTCTGATAAAGTAAGTAAAGAAAACGTAGAAAACCTCAAAAAGGCTGCATTATTAGCACCATCTTCTAGGAATTTAAAACCCATCGAATTCATTTTCATCGAAGAAACAGAAATAATACGAAACTTAAAAAAATGTAAAAATTTTGGGGCAACAGCTCTAGAAACTGCAACATTAGCAATTGTAATAATTGGTGATACAGCAAAAAGTGATGTATGGATTGAAGATGCAGCAATCGCAACTACTTTTATAATGTTAGAAGCTGAAGCATTAGGATTAGGATCTAATTGGATTCAAATGCGTTTAAGAGAAGGTGCAAATGCCCCTTCCGAGGATGAAGTCAGGACATTGTTAGGTATACCAAAACAGTATGGCATACTATCCGTATTAGCAATCGGGACGAAAGACGAACAAAAAAAATGCTATACCGATGAAGATTTTGATCTTAGTAAAATACATAAAAATTCGTTTAAATAATTCTATTTGAATAATAATTACTTTAAAATAACCTTTGGATAACATCAAAAAAAGAAATAACAGCCAATGCTCATAGCTCCCTTTCACCCTCTAAACTCTAATTGGTTCGTATGTAAAGGATAAAAAGCATTGGCTGTTATTTCTTATCTTTATAATTGTCCTATGAATGCAGTTGATGGGATTTGAACCCACACCAGAGTACTCTGACATGAACCTGAATCATGCGCGTATGCCAATTCCGCCACAACTGCATTACTTTTTGGTAAATTATAACATACTAAATTTTCGTAATCAACAGTTAATTATTGGACCAGGGAATTCTTCCTATATATTAATCCAAAGGTTTCATTTATTGTAAATGTAGGTATTTCTTGGTATAATGATTGTACTGTTAAGAATTGGAGGATAAAATGGAGCCGAAGATTTCCAGTTTTCATAATAATGTTGCCTTTTTCGTTGTTGCAGAATCATATGACGACTTGATCTATCTATATGCGAATAGATATTATTGTGAGATAAAGAACTTACACCATCCATTGCAGGAAGGTCAAAAGGTGTCTCAAGTAATTAGCGAAAAAAATTTTATTAACTTTAAAAAAAATTGTAAGAATTTAAAAGGAAAGGACTATTTTAAATATGAAGCATATGCTGTTATCAATAAGGTTAATACCCCTATAACAGTTACTTTATTTTCATGTAATATAAATAAGCTAAACCTAATTGCCTGTTCATTTACGTTTAGTGAGTTGTATCATTATGAATACCAGCAATTAGCTAATACATCTTTTAACACCCCTCAAATCAAAACACAAAAAACCTCATTCGCAGTAAAGAAAAATGACTCAAGTTTACTAATCACAAAATTCAACCCTACCTTATTAAATTATTTAAGCTTAGAAAACTTAGAGTCTAATATGGATCTACAGGATATATTTCCTAAGAAAGTCGTTGAATTTCTTTCAGAAGGTGTATCTACCGCTATATCCAAAAAAAAGCCCTTCAAAAACACTTTAATGTATGAATGTAGCCCTTATGATTTAACATGCTATAATTGTCCAGAAAATTCATGCTTTTATATTAGTGTAATCTTTGTTCCCCTTTATTATGGCCCCGACTCATGTTTATGTTTATTAGAAGATATCAATCACAAGTTAAATATTAAACGTTTTAGAGATGAATTACTCTTAGAATATAATACACTCTTTAATTCGTCTATTAATCCCATCGCAATATTAAAAGTGATTGGTCATAATGTAATACAATTAGAAAAACAGAACAAACGTATGGAAGCATTTTTAAATTGTTTCCCTCATTTTTTACCTCATTTATATCAAGAACATGATAATTTTGAACCAATAAAAAAAAATAAATGCAGAGTAGAAAGTATGATAACCTTCGATGTACATGAGGAATCATACCAGATTCAAATGAACATTGACCCAATTATTGTAAATAACCAAGTAAACAAATTAATTATCACTATTATGAATATTAATTCAACAAAAAACAGTATTGATACTTCTACTTATGTATATTTAACAAAGCGGGAGGAAGAAATTGTCTCATTAGTTGTACAAGGACAAAAAAATGATTATATAGCATCAATATTGGGTATTACTACAGGTACAGTAAAGAAAATACTATCCAACGTGTATAAAAAGTATTCAATTTCATCAAGAGTTGAATTAATGAAGTATTATTTGCATGAGTAGAGTTTAATAGTAATAAAAGATACTATTTTTCTGTAAACTCTGTAAATTTATTACAGAATATCAACTTAAGAGGTATTTTATAAATTTCATTATCTGATATAATTAAGTCATTACCAAAGAAATTACAGGGGTAAAGGAGAGGTTATTATGTCAACACATATGAAAGAAAAAGCAAATTGGAGTGTAAAAGAAGGTAGTTTTCAAATCAATTATAACTTAACATATTCCGTTAATTCCAATTTTGAAGAGTTTGAATTATGGGAATACGGAATACAATGTGAGTTGTTAGACTGTAACAATACAATAATATCAGTTGCCAATATTAATCATATCACAAACAATTATGAACGAATTTTAGTTCTTATTCAGAAACTAGTGAACAATAATGTTTTCCCTATTCATCTACACGATGTTATTACTGATTTATTAGATGAAGAAAATTTAGTAGTTTTCTAGTCTACGATGCAAAACATGATAAACTACATACTTTTATTAATATTATATGCATAAATAAGACAAGCTCATATAATATAGTTATGTTAATATACGAGCAATGTCTTATTTGTATGTTCATCTTTATATAATTTATTACAGTGCCATTTATTATAAGGACTGCTGCTTTATATCTCTATAAAGCAACAGCACTTAATTTATTTTTTTAATATTTTAGGCAATAAAGAAGTACCTTCTATATCTACTTTAACATTAAAATAATCTAAAATAGTAGCTCCAATATCAGCAAACGTTGGTCGAGTACCTAAGTTCACACCTTTGGTGATATTGTTTCCATAAATCACTAAAGGTGTATATTCTCTGGAATGATCGGTGGAAGGCGTTAGTGGATCACAACCGTGATCTGCTGTTATCATGAGAATATCATCTTTTTGTAGTTTGTCTAATATTCGTGGCAATTGCTCATCTACATAGCTAAGAGCTTTCGCATAACCATCTACATCATTTCTATGGCCATAAAGCATATCAAAATCCACTAAATTTATAAAACATAAACCTTTAAAATCTTTATCCATATATTCCAATGTTTTCTCAATACCATCCGCATTGTCCTTCGTTCTTACAAACTCCGTAATTCCACACTCTGCAAAGATATCATTAATTTTACCTACTGCTATAACATCGTAAAGATTCTCTTGCAATAAGTTTAACATTGTCTTCTTCGGTGGTTTTACAGAATAATCATGTCGATTTGAAGTACGAGTAAATGGATATTCTCCAGTAAAAGGACGTGCTATAACTCTTCCCACATTATACTCACCATGTATTTACAAAAATTGCGATCGATTCAGCTATTCCTGACCAGAA
>CAJJLI010000027.1 GCA_905192625.1 uncultured Clostridium sp.
ATAACATACATGTCAACATCAGAGTAAGCATCATCGTCTCCACGGCCTATGGACCCCTTAAGTATAATAGCTTCACATATATCGTCATTAATGATTTGCTTGCTAACTTTTTCAATTGCATTATAAGTTCTCATTTTTCCCCCTCTTTATAGTTACCAAATTTTCACTTAAAGATTTTGTATATTATATATTCTTTCTTCTTATCTTACAAGTATTTTAGAACAAATCTTAAGATACCTAGTATCGCAAGAAAAATCCTACTCTTTCATTCCTATGATTGTTCATCCTAAGGGAAAATTTTTTTTATCATAGGACAGAGCATCCATTCTTTTATTTCCAATATAAAAGAACAAAGGATATGCAAATCACATTCTCCATGCCCGAAAGGTTTGCCTAACATATATTCATCTTCGTGAGGTGTGCATTTTGACAGGAAGTGCCTTTTTTTATATAGGAAACTTTACTTTAAGACTTAATATTAACAATAGCTTACTTATATTTAAAAAAAGAGCATCGCATCTAGTTTCCTAGTTACGATACTCTTTATTTTTATTAATACGTCTTGATTATTATAAGTCAAAAATTATTACTTTATATTTACTATAAATCGTTATAAGATCAATTATTTTATATTATAACACTTTACTTAAAAAGTTCTTCAAACGCTCACTTTTTGGATTCTCAAAAAGTTCCTTTGGATTATTTTCTTCAACAATCGTACCTTGGTCCATAAAGATTACTCTTGTTGCAACTTCTTTTGCGAAGTTCATTTCATGAGTAACAACTACCATTGTCATTTTATCGTTTGCAAGTTCACGCATAACGCTTAGAACTTCACCAACCATTTCAGGATCTAGTGCTGAAGTAGGTTCATCAAATAGCATAACGTCTGGCTTCATACACAATGCACGAACAATTGCGATACGTTGCTTTTGACCACCAGATAATTGATCCGGATATGCATCGGCACGATCTTCAAGTCCTACTCTTTTAAGTAAACGCATCGCTTCCGCTTCTGCATCCTCTTTACTAACTCCCTGAAGTTTCATAGGCGCTAAGGTTAAGTTTTTCAAAATGGTCATATGTGGGAATAAGTTAAACAATTGAAATACCATTCCCATCTTTTGACGGTGCTTATCAATATTTACTTTCTTATCTGTTATATCGACACCTTCAAAAAAGATTTGGCCACCCGTTGGCTCTTCCAAACGATTTAAACAACGAAGCAAGGTACTCTTTCCAGATCCTGAAGGTCCAATAATAAATACCACTTCACCCTCGTGAATATTAAGAGAGACGCTTTTAAGAGCTTCTGTCGTCTTAAACTTTTTATTAATATTTTTAACTTCAATAAGAGGCTTATTATTAGTGCTCATTTTTTTGCAGCCTCCTCTCTAAACGTTCCACAAAAAATTGGAATACACAAACCAATAATAAGTAGATCACTGCTACTGCCATAAGTGGCATGAATGGACTATAGGTACGGCTTCGAATAATATCTCCACCTTTTGTTAAGTCTTGTAATGCAATATAACCTGAAACTGAAGTTTCTTTTAACAATACAATAAACTCATTACCAAGTGCAGGTAATACATTCTTAAATGCCTGAGGCATAATAATATATCGCATGGTTTGTAAGTAATTAAACCCTAAACTTCTACCTGCTTCAAATTGACCATTGCCGATGGACATAATACCACTTCGAACGATTTCTGCAACATATGCACCTGAATTAATACCAAAGGCTATAATCGCTACAAATACTTTATCAATATCCACGGACTGGAAAATAACAAAGTATATAATCATAAGCTGGATTACAACTGGTGTTCCTCTGATTACAGTTAAATACACCTTACATAAGAAGTTTGCAAACTTAAGTTTATGTGTTTTATCATACGTGGATCGTATAATTGCAACTAAAAATCCAAGGGCTATACCTAATAGTACTGCGAAAAATGTAATTTTAAGAGTCGTTGCAACACCATCGGTAATATACTTCCAGCGATTATCTTTAATAAAATTTAATACAAATTCATCTTTAAACGATTGTATCCAATTTTGAACATATTCAATCATATTCTATTCCTTACTATGCTAGACATTATTCGGCTACAATATATTTATCAATAATTTCTTGTAATTTACCAGATTCCTTTAATTTATTTAAGGATTCATTGAATTGTTTTAAAAGTTCATCATTGCCTTTTTTAATTGCAATTGCATATTCTTCATTGGTAAACTCTTCGTCAAGAATTTTAATGCCTTCATTTTCTTTTACAAACACTTTCGCTGGCTCACTGTCAATAATAACTGCATCGATTTTGTTTGTCTTTAAAGCTTGCACTGCATCCGCGCCTTTATTGTAACGATCAACAGTTGCACCTTCAATATCATCTGCATAAATATCACCAGTTGTTCCAAGTTGAACGCCAATTGTTTTGCCATTCAAATCGTCTGGTGTTGCTATCGTACTATCTTCTCTAACAATAATAACTTGTGTAGCTTTGGCATAAGTATCTGTAAAGTCAACATTTAATAAACGTTCTTCATTCACTGTTAAGCCTGCAAGGCCAATATCTGCCTTTCCAGTTTGCACTGCTGTAACAACAGAATCAAATGCCATGTCTTCCACTTTTACTTTCATTCCCAAGTCTTCTGCAATTGCATTGGCAATATCAACATCGATACCAACAATTGTATCCCCTTCATAGTATTCATATGGTGGGAATTCAGCATTCGTTGCCATAATAAGAGTTTTAACTCCTTCTGCATCACTACCGGCCTTATCTTTATTATCTTTTGTTCCACAAGCGGATAACATTACTGCCATTGCTAACACCGCTGTAACTAACATTTTTTTCTTTTTCATAAAAAATCCTCCTCTTATCACTCATCACTATTTTATATATCACTTTTTATTCACCCAACATCGTAGTGATATTTATTTAATAATAAGATTATAACTTAAAATTAAAATAAATCAAGTATAAATATTCAAAAATAGTGTATAATAAAAAATTAAATATCGTAATAAGATTCAATATATTTAACAAACAATGTGATACATATGCGTTAAATCATCGATAGCTGCCTGATACCTAGAATGATTTTTCTTTAGCGACAACAATGTATTTTTACAAATATCCAATTGGCTATTGTTATACTCAATCTGTTCCCTTAATTTTTGCCTACGTTTATTTAATCGATGTCTCACTTCAACCATTTCCTTTTTATCCACCAACGCTTCTGGTTGATAAAGCCATACCTTTGCATCTGCTATCCCCTTGTTTTGTAATTCCCAAAGCAGCGCTTCATTGTACCGATCTAAAAGATCTGTATTCTTTTTATACATCTCAATTTCATCCTTGGCGCGCACAAACTCTGTCCATAGAAATTGAAGTTCTTGATAACTATGCACACGATATTTTTCGTAGGTATATTCTAAAACATTCGTACTATTTACGTATTTAATCTTAATTTTATTCGTTAAAGCTACAATTTTATTTAGTTTTTTCTCCGTCATACGTAAACGATATATATTTCTTCTTGATTCAATCAAAATATAAACAATCATAAAAATTGCCATAATCCCAGTGATGAAAAAAGGCAATGTCATGTCTTTTTCCAATGAACTAGCAAGTAAGATTAAAACAAGGAACATTGCAAAAGATAACACACAAGTTAAAATAGAAAGTCGCTTTAAGAAATCAAGTTTTTCAACAGCAGACTCTTTTTGATAATTGCAAACGCCCTTTTCGCCTTCTAATTGTTTTAGATCATTTTTGATTAAATTCTGATGTCTTTCTTTTTCTTTTAGTTTTTCTAATTCCTTTGGCAATTCCTCTTCAAACTGCTCTAAATAATGATACTGTTCTTCTGTAATCGCATGCTTGTTTTTCTTATAGTTTAAGCGTTCCTGGGATAAGTTTATAATTTTCCGTGCCGCTTCATTTATTTCTGCTCTTTCCTCTTTCGTGATCAAATCGATTCGTTGTATGTCAGAAAGATGGGACGTAACGGTATTATATTCATTTTTTGATTCTATAATCTGCTGCTCCACCTCAAGGACTTGTTTACACGCCTCTTCCGCTTGCGTTAAAATATCCTCACTGCGAAGTTCTTCCTCCACAGCATTGTATTGTTTTAATGCTTCCTCTACTGTAATTTGCTCAAATTCAGTGTTTTCTATGTCTTTTTTCTTTTTAAGAAATGAAAAGAATCCCATGTGTACCTTCCTTTTACCTTTCGTTCTACCGAACATTCCATTTCACAAATGTTACAATGTGTTAAGCTGTCTAAATGCTCCTAGCACGATATCTTTGCTTTATTTTCTCAATGATGTGATTCGATACCTTGTGGTACTCCTCCGTCTGCTCTTGTCCATTTAAATCCTTTAAAATTCGAAGTTCCTGACACGCTTCTGAAAACTCTTCGGTTTCAAGCACATGATATAATTCTTTCTCTATCTCGTCATATAGGCTTTTTTGATTTTCTAACAAATGATTTAGCTCACGGTTAAATTTTTCTTCTTGTTTTCCGAATTTTAATGCATAAAGATATTGTTTTAATGACTCCTTACGTTCGTTTCTTTCATATGCATCAAGAAATCGCTTTGCTGCGATTAAGAACGCACCGGATCTTGCTTCAATTACAGCAACATTATGTAAAACATCTCCATATTCACAATGGGATAATTCCTGACTCTCTTTCGAATTTAAAAGCATTTGATACTCTCTTAGCGCCTGTGAATACTGACCATCTTTAAAACAATAATCCGCATGTCTTTTTTTTCTTTGTGGCAAACCAAGAGATAAAAACACATCCATTTGAGCTAGAAAATGCTTTATTTCCTCTTCACTGTAATAATCCGCACTACAAAAGATACTCACTATAATGTCTTTTAGAGAAGCCTTGCTATATATTAGTTTTTCAATAAATAAGGCACGTTCCTCTAAACCTAGTTCATCTCTCATAAATGGAATAAGATCATCGCAAATTAAATCTTCTGCAATGGTATCGATATTATGATAAATATAATAACAGAGTTCCTCCATGGAATATATCAAAGTATTTGTCGATTTCATTTTTATAGGATGTTTGGCTATTTTACCACTACACATAATCAACTTTCCCATACATTGCTCCTTTTCACTGCTGTATTATACGATTAGCACCTGTTCCCAAATACGAAAGCAACTTTCATAAAACTCACCAAATCCCGTATCTTTCACTGTAATGACCGCTGTTTCACGATTTATAAAATGCAATCGAATTTGTAAGCGTATTGTCTTATTTTCACGGACCTGCATATTGTTTAACTTCATAATTTCCTTTATGGATTCCTTGGTTAACATATTGGTTACTGAAAATGTTAATTCATCAATATCATCTAGGATGACATAGATGGACGTATCAATCTCCCACCAAGGTGTAGTAGCCAATGCAAGTACATAATCTTCTTCCTTTGCATTATGATAAAGCCGTAATGAAATATTGGAACTAATCATGTCTTCGTTTAAGAAGATAAAGTCTTTGAATACCTCATCTTGTTTTACGTACGCTGCATAGCAAGCTCCCTTAGTGTACAAGTTTTGACCTTGAAATACTCTTCGCCCTACACAAAGGTTACGAAGTGCTGGATCTGCCCAGCCCCCTTCAAATCCCTTACCCGTAATATAAAGGGTGGATACAATCTTTTTAAACAACACTTGCTTTGCAAGTTCTTCAAAGCGATAAGCTAGACGTGCTGGTTCTTCCTGCTTTCTTAAAGAGAATGCAAATTCATCCAAAATTTTATGTTCTTTAGCAACTACTGCAACTGGACTCATTCTTCTTCCAATCGATAGCTGATGATAGGAAAGTCCATCCTCATCGTAATGAAATAACCCAACATCATTTGCCCAAAGCTCTGGCTTTTGGCTCATGGCATAGTACATAAAGCTTCCAATATGACTTAATATCAGAACCCTCTCTTTTTCTAATCCAAGGCGATCAAAGACTTTAAGTAACTCCATTTTTATTTTCAATGTTACTTTTTTTGTAGTAATCGCAAGTTTTAATATCCCTTGATTATGATTAACTTGCTTTATGGCGCTTAACAGTTTCTTAAAATATCTTGTTAAAAGATCAATTGCTGTAAACTCTACGCCATAAATTGTAGTCACCTCATCAAATTCTAATTTTTTCATTAGATCCGTTATAATCTCACCTTGCATAAGTGAATTACAGCGGATCGCCTCGTGCCCAAAGAGCCACTCCTTTGTACTTTCCTTTACGCAAAGACAAGTTGGTATTAAAAATGCATCCTTTTCAGAAGAAAAAGTCACAGCTTCTGGCGCATTTATTGCATATTGGTAATTGCTAATTTGTGTATATTCATCGTTGATATCAATACCAATTAAAAGAGTACGCGAGTCATTCATGAAATTTCCTCCTATCTTTGTTCGCCTTATTTCTTCCTTTATCATATTGGTTTAAATAATTCTTTAACAGCATGTTCTCTATGAATGTATTGTTCTATTACAGAATCAAACGCTTCAATACTATCATGTTCCTTGGTATGAATGATATGATTGATACAATCAAAATTAGTATCCAGTCTACCATCCTCCCTACAATCTACGCTCACACTCTTACTCTCAGTGATATTTGACTCCGTTCCATCATCCTCTGTAATATAATATTGCAAGGTTTCATTCTCAAATAATACAAATTCTTTTATAAAGATACCATAGCAAACATGTACCATTTCTTCCTCTGTAAAGTATGGATTCTTTTCATTCCCTTCAATCGAATAATGAATGCTTACTTTATGGTTTGGATTTGTCTGGTACTGTGCAAAATACTTATCATGCAGACGCAAGGAAAAGTGTTTTGTTAAGCGAAGATCTTTAAAGAACGGTAGTACAATATTGTTTTGTTCAAATGTATGAATGTAGTAGTCTATGAAGTTCTGCTCGCTATCACTTAATTCTTCCTTCGTGGAATAATATTTTAGTAGCGCTAATAAACAAACTTCATTCTTTTCATAACTAACTTCTCGCTTCATTACATCAAAAAGCTCTTGTTCAAGCATACGATCTTTTACTAGATATTTATATGCATAATAGGACAAGAATGCTCGAATTAACTTGTGATTAAAACCGTTTCTATAATAGCTCATAAAGACTGGAACTGCGTCTGATATATAGCTCTCGGCAAATAAAATCTGTCCAAGCAAACGTTCTTCAATATCAATTGTATCAATGTCAAAATTTTTCGCTGCTTTCCATAAATCATGCATATTTTTCGTTGTACCAGAATAAAAACGGAGCAGATATTTTAAAATTGATTCATCATAAGAGCCTTTTGAGAACACATAAAAACAAATATCCACAATGATATTTTCATGTTGCATTTCTACGTAATCCGTATGAATCCATAAAGAGCAAAATTTCACAAGAGATTTCACTTCAATATCTTGAAATCCAAACGTATGAAACGCTCCAATTACAGGTTCGTTCAGCTCTTTTAAAATCATCATTTCTACTACCCTTTTACGCGTTTCTTTATCAAGTAGCTGCAAATCAAATGAGAGCATTTCTTCATTGATGTCTTCTGTATTAAGGTAATTATAATAATGAAAAACAAGGGATTTTATATATTCTAACTTAAGTTCCTCTGATATAAAATCGCTTTTAATTAAGGTGCTTCGAAGTAAGATGCTTGTCTCATCAAGTTTATGGAAGTCATCCTTCTTTTGAGCCAAATACAATAATAATTTTCGATTATTTTTATTCCAGTCATAGCACCTAATCATCAAATCATTTACATGTAACATACGGTATAAGGTATAATGAATGGTAGAATGATAACGCTCATTATTTTCTCCAATTAAAAATATTTCACAATTTTCCGAGAAAATCTCAATCAATGCCTTACCATCAACAAAAGGAACAATGACTTCTTCCTTTAATTCTTTATGTACAACTGCTACACTTTTCACCTTTTTATTATAGCACTCCACCTGATAATAAAATGCGACATCCGGAAGATAAGTGGCAATTACTTCATCGATCTCCATTCTATGAAACACATCATCATAGATTACAGCATAATTCTTATCCATACTTTTCTTCACAAGTTTTTGTATCGCGAAAGTACTTATTTCTCTTTCATAATTTTGATACGT
Organism: uncultured Clostridium sp.; assembly: GCA_905192625.1. Classification (GTDB taxonomy): domain Bacteria; phylum Bacillota; class Clostridia; order Lachnospirales; family Lachnospiraceae; genus Lachnoclostridium. The sequence goes on from CAJJLI010000027.1 coordinate 8,174, forward strand.
CATAGGATCTAGTTCTTTATTTTTAACGATATTCGCATACAAATAAGCTTTCTTTTTATCCGGTAACTTATTGTTATAATTAAAATAAGATAAAACGAACGGTGGAAGGGGTGCATATTGATCATCACGCAAAGAATACATAAAATACTCTGGTAGTTCTGTTATTCTTAGTTGCTCTATAACACCTTTGGTATACCATGGATTCATATTCCCATCAATGATATGATTGCGTATGAGTAAGGTACAAATCGCATTCAATGTTTCCTTCAATTGATATCGTTCATATATCTTCCTTAAAATATAAAACAAAAGAGGATTATTTCCTTTTGTTTTGGCTGCTAAATAAGTTACCTGTCTTGCCAACTCCAATGAAAAGTACTCATTTCTTAAACCGAAGGTTAAAACCATTCGTTCAAAAGAATCCAAACTCTTCACAAAGGAAGGCTCCTCAACCATCAAATATATGGCTTCATAATATAAAATTGGACTGATGCAACCATTCATGCAATGTATTTTGATGTCCTCATATTTTTTTGCAAGATTAAACTCATATGACTTGTCCAAATATAATAAACACCACAATAAAAAATCAGACTTTGTTTCCCTTTGATAAATCCTTTGAATGGACTGGGTTGCCGCACCAATATCTTCACTTCTTTTAATATTTAATACTTTTAAATAAGTTAAAAGCCCCATTAAAACGAAATACTCTTCGTCCTCTACGGAAATTTTACGCTCCACATCCTCCAGTAGAGCACTTGCTTCACTCTCATTTCCAGAGATCATTAGAATATGTGCTTGATACAGTTTATAGTGTAAATTGTATCTATCCGGTGTTTTAATCTCGGCTAACAAATCAGTCGCTCTCTTCACATACTCATCTAAATGAATTCGTTTCAATCGGAAGTTCAGATAATTGCGTGTGAAGGAAACAAGGCTTTGTTTATACTTTCGCTCTTCCAAACGTTCCTTCGCATTCTCTCTTTTTTTTACTACTTTGATTTTTACTACCAATGTCTGATGTGCTGTATCAATGTAGATGTTTCCATGATGAATGCCATCCTTCATCTCTTCTGCTTTTACTATAAAATTCACTTCATAGCGGTCACCAATAAAATTATCTCCCCATACTATTTTACGTTCAACCTCTAGAAAAGGAGCATCGGTAGAAATCCGAATTTGGACATATCCCCAGCCCTCTTTTGTTAATATGATTTTATCCATAAAGCTGTAAACACTCGCCTCATAATCATAATTCATCTTTTCGATATTAATTTTTACTTCAACTTTTTTATGTACCGAGACTAAGAATTCGTCCATTGCTTGGCTCATACTACTACTTTTACGTAAACCATCATACACCGGAACATGTTTTTTATAATGGTACTTTAGCATACGAGGCAATTCTTCGGACTTAAAAAGCTGTTTTGCTTCCGCCCATTCGTTATTTGCTAAATCTGCAAATTGTATGAGATCTTTCATTTTCCCCGCAACGCTTGATATGCATGGTTCTATGATATGAACTTTTACAGCAATTTTTGCTTCGCCACAATCTGAAATTATTTCAATGTAAGCTTCAATATCCTCACCTGCTTCTAACTCCGTTGCGTTAACATTAAAGTTGATTTCATTTGTCTCACCTTCAAAAGATGGAGTATCGATTATTAAAAATTTGCTCGAAGAATAAAGTACCCCTTTCATTGCAACGTCTGCACTGTTATAAACAGTAAAACTTTCGTTGTGGGTACTACCTGATTCAACGGTTATATGTATTTCATCTTCAGATAGAAGAATACTCGGTAATTCATAAATAAATTCACCTCTAGATAACTGTTCAATTTTCTCTTTCAAATCATTCACCTCAAGCACATATCAATCAAACTTACGTCTACGTCCTACTCACTACTTTATGCATACCATGCATTTTTCATATATTCGACTAATTATACCACTTTTTACTGATTTTATCAATGAATCTACATATTCAAAAAGTGTTTCTATAATAAACCCAACGCTCTTGTTGCTTGATTGCATGGATTCAAATAGAAACACTCTAATTACGTACCCTATTAACTTTTATAATTTTACTTTTTAGCCTCTATCCTATTCAGAAATTAGCAGAAATTCCTGAGTTTCCTCATTCAATTTATAAATATGTTTTCCATCGAATGATACATAAAAAACTCCAACAAGTTGTTGTCCGCTGTCTGTTTTATCAAATACATTGAGACAATATGTATTTTCTCCTTGTACGGTTGTAGGCCACTCATCTACCTCAACGATGTAGTCTTTTAAGTTTTTCTCTAGTCCAAGTTTTTGTTTCGATAGTTTTGAAGCAATCGCAATCGCTTCATCTTTTCCTATTTCTTCACCTTCCGGTGTAGCAATCTCAACATTATCTAGAGGAAACTTTGTAAACGCTGAAATCATGCCTGCTTTATCATAGTAGTAAAGAGTTGCATTCTCTTTTAAAACTACGATTTCTGGCTCAATTTCTACTCCATCTTTTGTAATAACAAATGCATAATATTCTTTTCCATCTACGGATAGTGGAGCATCTTTTTGAGTGATTTTATATTGAGAATTCGCAACTGCATCTGTTACTAAGCGTAATGCCTCTTCCTTTGATAACACTGGTGCTACAGTCACCTCTGGTACTTGTGTAACAGTAGGAATCGGTGTGGTTGTTACTTTATCTGGATTGGATGTTCCAGGGGTTGGCGTTACTGTGATTTCTGGAGCCGGTCCTTCCGTTACACTTGGTGTTATTATGCTTGTCCCATCCGTTTCTTCACTCTTATTATGTAATACGCTCGCAGCTACAACAAGTCCTACACAAAGGATACCAATAATAGCTACAAATACATTTGTTTTCTTTGAGGGTTTACGATTTCTTTTTCTTCTTCTTTTATTCGCCATACTTTTCCTCCTTCGATTGCATGAACGTACCATTCATAAAGGCTCTATTCTTTGCTATAATAAATA
>CAJJLI010000028.1 GCA_905192625.1 uncultured Clostridium sp.
ATCAGTCATACCATAAGAAGCAGGACCAGCAGCCATGTTATCTGGGTGAAGAGTTCTACCAGTACCACCACCAGAAGCTACGGAGAAGTATTTCTTGCCTTGTTCCATACATTCTTTCTTGTAAGTACCAGCAACTGGATGTTGGAATCTAGTTGGGTTAGTGGAGTTACCAGTGATGGAAACGTCAACACCTTCTTTATGCATGATTGCAACACCTTCAGTAACATCGTTAGCACCATAGCAGTTTACTTCTGCACGTGGTCCCTTAGAATAGGATTTTCTGAAAAGTTCTTTAACTTCACCAGTATAGTAATCCATCTGAGTTTCTACGAATGTAAAACCATTGATACGGGAGATAATCTGAGCAGCATCTTTTCCAAGACCGTTTAAGATTACACGTAATGGTTTCTTTCTAACTTTGTTTGCAGATAATGCGATACCGATAGCACCTTCTGCAGCAGCAAAGGACTCATGTCCTGCTAAGAATGCGAAACATTCTGTAGCTTCTTCTAATAACATTTTACCAAGGTTACCATGTCCGATACCAACTTTTCTTTGATCAGCAACAGAACCAGGGATACAGAAAGCCTGAAGACCTTCGCCAATAGCAGCAGCAGCGTCAGCAGCTTTTCTACAATCTTTCTTTATAGCAATTGCAGCACCTACAATGTAAGCCCAACAAGCATTTTCAGAACAGATTGGTTGGATACCTTTAACTTGATTGTAAACATCAAGGCCGGCATCTTTTGTAATCTTTTCAGCTTCTTCGATAGAAGCAATACCATAGCTGTTTAATACAGCATTAATCTTATCAATTCTTCTTTCATATGATTCAAATAAAGCCATCTCTATGTATCCTCCTTTTTTATTCTTTTCTTGGGTCGATAATCTTAACAGCGTCTTCTACACGGCCATATTGACCTTTAGCTTTTTCATAAGCTGTTGTAGGATCATCACCTTTTTTAATGAAATCAGTCATCTTGCCAAGACTTACGAATTGGTATCCAATGATTTGATTTTCTTCATCAAGAGCAATACCAGTTACATAACCTTCAGCCATTTCAAGGTAACGAGGACCTTTCTTTAAAGTACCATACATAGTACCAACCTGGCTTCTTAAACCTTTACCTAAGTCTTCAAGACCTGCACCAATTGGAAGACCGTCTTCAGAGAAAGCACTCTGAGTTCTACCATAAGCAATTTGTAAGAATAATTCTCTCATTGCTGTATTGATAGCATCACAAACTAAATCTGTATTTAAAGCTTCAAGAATAGTAAGACCTGGAAGAATTTCTGCTGCCATCGCTGCAGAGTGAGTCATACCAGAACATCCGATGGTTTCAACCAAAGCTTCTTGAATAATACCTTCTTTTACGTTTAGAGTTAACTTACAGGCACCCTGTTGTGGAGCGCACCAGCCTACACCATGTGTTAAACCGGAGATATCGGAAACTTGTTTACTTTGAACCCATTTTGCTTCTTCTGGGATTGGCGCAGCACCATGGTGAACACCCTGTGCTACAGGACACATATTTTCTACTTCATGTGAATAAATCATGTTGAGACTCCTTTCAATCTTTTGATAAGATACATATGCATACTCTGCATTTGCTTTCCCCATATTCTCTCATAAAAACCTAAAATAGTCTATAGTTTTTTAGCGTAAATTTAGTTTTTAAGAAAGCATATACATGAATGACTTGTATTTATACGGAACTATAATATCATCAAAAGGAAGGTTTGTCAAAAAGTTAACTATTGGTAGTTTATTAAATTTTTATGTATTATAATAAATTCGAATAAAATGATAAAAACATATATAAAATAAGAAATTATACTTTTCAATAACGCTGATTATTGCTATAGTATATCTAATATAAAGATGCTTATATAACAATTGATCATACTAGATCATAATATGAAACATTAAGCAAGCTTTAGTAATTGATTACAGTTGTATTTTGATAAAATTAAGAAAGGTATATGCATGTGAGTATCGCTTTTCTATATGCATTTAATTTGCTATGACAATATTTGATTACTTGAAAACTTCTAGATTAATAACAGATGGAGCTATGGGCACTTATTATGCAACACGCGAGCTTAGTGAGCCAGCGATTGCGGAGTACGCTAACATTACTTCAAGAGAGAAAATTAAGACAATACATAAGGAATACTTGAATGCTGGTGCAAAACTCTTACGAACAAATACGTTTGCAGCGAATAGAACATTATTAAGTATTTCAAAAGAAGAGCAAGCAGATATGATTACAGCAGCTTGCAATATCGCAAAAGAAGCAATCGAAGAATGTAATCAGAGTGCTTTTATTGCCGGAGACATTGGTCCGATTCCTGAGTTTGCAACCACTGAGGAAGAAGATATTTTAATAGAATATAAAGAGATGATTGATGTATTTATTAAGGAAAATGTAGATGCTATATTATTTGAAACGTTTCCTGATTTAAGATATATCAAGCAGCTAGCAAGGTATATAAAAGAGAAGAATAAAGATACATTTTTAATGGTAGAGTTTTGCCTGAATAAAAATGGCTATACTAGAACAGGTGCTTCTGCTGCTAAGCTTTTAGAAGGTGCTGCAGATATAACAGAAATCGATGCAGTTGGATTTAATTGTGGCATTGGTTCCGGTCATATGGTGCAGATATTAAATAATTTAAACTTACCAAAAAATAAATATATCATGATTTCTCCAAATGCCGGCTATCCAGAACAATATCAGAATCGTATGGTATTTATGGATAATGCGAATTATTTTGCAGACAATTGTAAGAAAATTGCTGAGTTTGGAACAGCTATCCTTGGAGCATGTTGTGGGTCTACTCCTAGCTATATAGAAGAAACGAAAAAAAGAATCATGGATATGGAGCCAGTTCGTATCGAGGCCTTAAATCAGGAAGAATTTATTTCTTGCGACAAGGAAAAGAATGAAACACAAGCTTCCTTTATAATAAATCAAAGCAAGAATAAATTTTTAGAGTTACTTCATTCTGGAAAAAAAGTAGTTGCAGTCGAACTAGATCCTCCCTTTAATGCAGATGACAAGAAAGTAATTGCCAGTGCAGAATATTTAAAGAAGCATAATGTAGATATTATTACAATGGCGGATTCACCAATGGGGAGAAGTCGTATCGATTCTATACTTATGAGCGTGAAAATTATGAATGTCACTGGAATGCCAGTTATGCCACATGTTTGTTGTCGCGATAAAAATATGATATCCATGCGTTCTACTTTGCTTGGTGCATATGCTAATGATATACGTAACCTTTTAATTGTTACTGGAGATCCTGTACCAGATGGAAGTCGTTTAAAAACAACGGGTGTGTTTGATTATAACTCAATTCGCTTAATGGAGTACGTTAAAGAGATGAATGAAGAACACTTTTTTGATGAGCCATTTGTTTTTGGTGGAGCGTTTGATCCAGGTGTTCGAAATATAGACAAAGCTATTGAACGTATGCAAAAGAAGATTGATGCTGGGGCATCTTATTTCTTAACGCAACCAATATATAGTGATGAAACAATAGATAAAATTCGATATATAAAAACAAAGGTGAACACTAAAATATTATGTGGGATTATGCCATTTGTTAGTTATACGAATGCTAATTTTATTAAAAATGAATTTGCTGGAATTCAGGTGCCAGACGAAATCGTTGCTCGTTATCATGAAAATATGTCAAAAGAAGAAGCAGAGCGAGTAGGTGCTGAAATTGCAAATGAAATAATTAAAAAGCTAGAACCATTTGCAGATGGATATTATTTCATGTTACCATTTAACCGAGTAAGCATAATGGATAAAATTTTGATTCCATAAGAACTTGTATTTTATAAATTATAACAGAACAAATTGATAGAAATGTTCGCTTAAACTAATATTCAGATCTTGTTGTGATCTTAGGAAAGGTGTGTGTGTATGGGGATTAAGATTAAAAGACCACAGATTATGACAAATCAAAGAGTGATTGCAATTAGTGATATTCATGGAAATTTAGAGGCGCTAAAAGCGTTGCTAAAGAAAGTGAATTATTCAACGAAAGATGTTTTAGTTTTATTAGGGGATATCGTTGAAAAAGGCGATGAGAGTTTAGCTACGTTACGATTTGTAATGGATTTATCGATGTCACATACGGTATATACCATTTGTGGAAATTGCGATATGATTTGCCTTGAACTATTAAAAGACAATCGTAATGAAGAATTGTTAAGATATATTGTTTCAAGAAAAAACACACTTGTTGGTGAAATGTGCCGAGAACTAGGGATTCCTATGAATCTAGATATGGATATGCTTGCTGTTAAGAAAATTTTGCGAGAAGCTTACGCAAAAGAAATTGATTTTATATTAAATTTGCCACATGTTTTAGAAACTGGTAATTATGTATTTGCGCATGCAGCGGTGTATCCAGACCGATTGGAGGAGATGAAGCCAAGTCAAGTAATGAGAGCAGATGCTTTTATGGAGCAAGGATTTCATTTTGATAAGTACCATGTTGTAGGTCATTGGCCAGCAGTTTTATATTGTAAACGAATTGCCGTATGCAATCCAAGGATTGATGAGGTTAATAAGATTATAAGTATCGATGGTGGAAATGTTTTAAAAAGAGATGGTCAACTAAATGCACTTATAATCGAAGATGTAAACAAGGATGAGTTTACCCATGAATATGTTGACTTATTAAAAAAAGCTAGAATTTTAAATACCCAGGAAGTAGGGGGGGATTCTTTAAATATACCATGGGTTGATAGTAGTGTTCAGGTTCTTAGAAAAGAAAAAGACTTTTCGTATTGCGAACATAAATCCACTGGTTACAAATTGTGGATTCCAAATGATTATCTCTATATGAAAAAAGGGGAGTGGCATACAGAGGACATTACCGATTATCAAATACCAGTAACATTTGGAGATATTGTTTCCGTTACGGAGGAAACGAGTAGAGGGTATTTAATTAAGAAGGAAGGAATTTGTGGCTGGTATTACGGATTATTAGAATATATATCATAGATTATTTTAAATGGTATAAAACTACAGGCAAGAAAGGTGAAAACCATGAAAAAACAAGAGTTTAGGAAGTTTGTGGACAGTAAGATTGTTATATTAGATGGCGCTACTGGTAGCAATCTTCAGAAAAAGGGAATGACATCCGGTGTTTGCCCAGAACAGTGGATTTTGAACAATAAAGAAGCACTTATCGAATTGCAATTAGACTATTTAAAAGCAGGAACTGATATTTTATATGCGCCTACGTTCACTGCAAATCGTATCAAATTAGAAGAATACGGTTTGGAAGAACAAATCAAAGAATACAACTACAACTTGGTCAATTTATCCAAAGAAGCGATTGAGCGTTATGGCGAGTGGAATAATACGAAACGTAACGTATATATTGCTGGTGATTTAACTATGACTGGTGAGCAATTATATCCGCTAGGAAAGCTTAGATTTGAAGAACTTATTGATATATATAAGGAACAAATTCAATACCTAGTAGAAGCTGGCGTTGATTTACTAGTTGTTGAAACTATGATGAGTTTGCAGGAATGTAGAGCAGCAGTGATTGCTGCAAAGGAAACTTGTGATTTGCCGGTAATGGTAACCTTAACATTTGGCGATGATAATCGTACATTGTATGGAACAAATCCAGAAACGGCTGTTATTGTACTTCAAAATCTTGGTGTGGATGCAATCGGTGTTAACTGTTCTACTGGTCCTGAAAAAATGTGTAACATCCTAAACTTAATGAAGGAATATGCGAAAGTACCTCTTATTGCAAAACCGAACGCTGGATTGCCAAAGTTAGTGGAAGGAAACACAGTCTTTGACATGGAAGCTGATGAGTTTGCTGAAAAATCAAAAGATTTAATTATGGCAGGGGCTTGCATTATTGGTGGCTGTTGTGGTACCACCCCAGAACACATAAAAGGTCTTGCTTCCATTGCTAAAAATTACGAACCATATCAATCAGTGGAAAAGACAGTTCGCGCGTTAACGACTGAGAGAAAGACCTTGCATATTGATTTGGATGGCCGTTTTATGGTAATTGGAGAGCGAATAAATCCAACTGGTAAAAAAGCGTTACAGGCTGAGTTAAAGGAAGGTATATTAGACCTTGTTGCTACAATGGCAACGGAGCAGGTAGAACTAGGAGCAGATATACTAGATATTAATATGGGCATGAATGGGATTAACGAAAAAGAGATGATGCTGCAAGTCATTGATGAGGTTTTAGGCCTTGTTGATGTTCCGCTTAGCATTGATTCTAGTCATGTGGAAGTAATTGAAGCGGCGCTTCGTATTTATCCAGGTAGAGCATTGATTAACTCCATTTCATTAGAAAAAGAGAAATTCGAGAAGCTAATTCCCATTGCAAAAAAATATGGTGCTATGTTCATTTTATTGCCATTGTCAGATGCAGGATTACCAAAAGATTTGAATGAGAAAAAACAGATCATTCGTACAATTTTAGAGGAAGCAAAGAGACATGGTTTAAGTAAAGAAGATATCATTGTGGATGGACTAGTTAATACGGTTGGGGCGAATAAGAGGGCAGCCTTAGATACCTTTGAGACAATTCGTTATTGTAAAGAGGAATTAGGATTAGGTACTGTCGTAGGTTTATCAAATATTTCATTTGGTTTGCCAGAGAGACAATTTGTGAACTCTACCTTTTTAGCAATGGCAATTCAAGCAGGACTAACGATGGCAATTGCGAATCCATCCCAGGATTTGTTAATGAATACTGCCTTTGCCTCTGATCTTTTAATGTTCAAAGAGGAATCAGATATCAGGTATATTGATCGTGTGTCCAATCGACCGGTGAATATCGTAACTAAAAGCACAAATGAAACAAATGTTAATAAAAGCATTTTAGAAAAGGAAGTTAGTGGAAAGACTCTTAAAGAAGAGAAACTTGTGGAATCTCAAGCTACTTTGGTTGACCAATCACGGAGTGATATTTATAACGCAGTTTTAAAAGGAAATCGAAGAAAAATTCTTGAATTGGTTAAAGTTGCTCTGGAAAATAATTATTCTGCTTCTACGATACTAGATGACATGTTAATTCCTGCAATTAACGAAGTCGGAAGATTGTTTGATATTCAATCTTATTATTTACCACAACTAATTTCCTCAGCTGAAACGATGAAAATTGCTATTGACTATTTAGAACCTATGTTGCAATCAGATGACGAGAACCAAAAGCGTGGTATTATAGTCATCGCTACGGTAGCAGGTGATATTCATGACATCGGAAAAAACCTGGTGGCATTGATGCTTAAAAATTACGGGTTTGAGGTAATTGATTTGGGTAAAGATGTGAAATCTGAACTTATTATTCAGACTGCAAAAGAAAAAGACGCTGACATCATTGCGTTATCTGCACTTATGACAACGACAATGCAAGAAATGAGAGAAGTTGTTAAATTAAGAGATGTGAACGGTCTGAAAGCAAAAGTTATTATTGGTGGAGCTGTTATCACACAAAGCTATTGCGATGAAATACATGCAGATGGTTTTTCTAAAGATGCAGGTGAAGCGGTTGTTCTTGTAAAACAATTGCTGAACCTATAGTAGATATGTTATATTTAGTGAAAGCTTTATTTAATGTGCTAACCGTTATGACTTGAAGGGAATTAATTAAAATAGCTATAACTGAAATTATAATGGAAGGATGAACGTATGGACTTAAGCAAGAATAATACGAAGAAATTAATGGGTTTGATCCTGTTTACGATTGCTGTTTATGTGAGCTTTGAAAACATTGATGTTGTACTACATACGCTTAGGAGGGTAATCGGATTACTATCTCCATTTATATTAGGTGGATGTATTGCATTTATTATGAATGTTCCAATGAGGGTAATTGAACGGAATCTATTTAGAAATGAAAAGCTAAAGAGGATCAAACGCCCAATTAGTATTTTACTTACTCTAATATTCATTTTAGGAATTATATTTATTGTAACATTTGTAATATCGCCAGAACTGTTCCGAACAATTGGTACTTTAGTAAAAAGCATACCTGCTTTTGGTGAAAAGGTACAGAGACAATTAACAGAACTTGTATATAAGTATCCAGAACTTCAAACGTATATCGCTGATTTTCAATTCGATTGGAACCAAATTGATTGGGAGTTGCTAGCAAAAAACATCCTTGGTTTCGCACAGGATTTTACAAGCAATATTTTTAATTCTACTATTGGTATCGTTGGCTCTATCGTTAGTGGTCTAACGAATTTCATTATTGGATTTGTTTTTGCAATTTATATTCTTACGCAAAAAGAGAACTTATCAAGACAAGCGAAGAAGATTTTATATGCTTATCTTCCAGAAAAAAAGGCAGAAAGGACAATATATATCTTTACCTTAGCTGAAACTACATTTTCCAATTTCTTATCTGGTCAGTGTACGGAAGCAATAATTTTAGGTTGTATGTTCTTTGTAGCTATGACGATTTTTAAATTACCGTATGCATTGCTTGTTGGAGTATTAATTGCATTTACAGCATTGATACCTATCTTTGGAGCATTTATTGGTTGCTTCATTGGAGCATTTTTAATACTTATGATAAGCCCAATACAAGCATTATGGTTTGTTATCTTATTTAATGTGTTACAGCAAATTGAAGGAAATCTAATCTATCCTCATGTAGTTGGTGGTTCGGTAGGATTACCATCCATATGGGTACTGTTTGCGGTAACGGTTGGTGGCAATTTGATGGGTATCTTTGGTATGCTAATTTTCATACCAATCTGCTCTGTTGTTTATGCACTATTACGTACTGCTGTGAATAATCGTATTCAGAAGCGTGATATTTCAAGAGATAGATTTAATCCTAAGCCTTTATTTGAAATTCCTTCAATGAATAAGAATCCAGAAGTTGAAAATAAGTTAAAAGATACTAAACGTAAAGAATTTAAAAGTAAAGTTAAAGGTGCAATTTCAAAAGATTCCAATCAAAAAAAACAAACCTCTCAATCAGTGAAACCAAACGCTAGTGGCACAGAAAAAAAAGAGGTTGTCCAAAACTCAACAAAAAAAGATAGTCAATCTAAAGAAGTAAAACCTAGCAGTTTCACAAAAATTGAGCGTTAACTCTTTTTGTATTCTTTTGTAAAAACTTTTGTAAATTTTGTTAGAATGTATTGGTTATCAATTTAAAAAAGTGTACCCTAGAAGATTAGTGACTTTTCGTCTCTACCTTTTGGGGTACACTTTTCATATTAAGAAAGTTTTAGGGAGTATTCATCTATTAGAATAGGTAGCACTGGGTTAAAAATATAATTATCTTCATATATATATTTTATGTTTCTTATATAACTAGGAATCCAGTGACAAAACTTCTTTGTACCTGCCTTTTAAATATGGTGAAAAAATTTGTAAGGAATCTAGACGTCCAAATGAATATTTATCTTTATTCATTTGGACACTGAATTTGTAGTTTTGACACCCACATTGTTCTAGTGATACAACCTAATTAATATTTTATACTTTATGTACTAACTAAGAATTCCATCTGCATCGAGAAAACTATACTGAGACATATAGAGGTCGTAATAAGGGCCTTTTTTCTCCATTAATGTCTCATGATTGCCCATTTCAATTATATTTCCACCATCGATATATAGAATGCAGGAGGAACTTTTAATTGTAGATAGGCGATGTGCTATAATAAATGAAGTACGGTTCTTTAATAATTTTGCCAAGCCCTCCTGCAATAGGATTTCAGTTTCCGTATCAATACTAGAGGTAGCTTCATCTAGAATTAAAATCTTAGGATCTGCTAGTAACGCTCTGGCAAAGGATATTAATTGTCGTTGACCTGCAGAAAGTCTAGAACCACGCTCGTTTACTTCCGTTTGATATCCGTTTTCTAGTTTTATAATAAAATCATGAGCACAAACTGTTTTGGCAGCGAGTATAACTTCTTCATCACTAGCATCTAACTTACCATACCTAATGTTATCCATAATGGTACCTGAAAATATGAAGCTGTCTTGCAACATAACACCCATTTGCTTGCGTAAGGAACGAATTGTTACACTGTTTATATCCTTACCATCAATTAAAAGTTCCCCTGAATCAATGTTATAAAAGCGACTGATTAAATTAATGATTGTTGATTTACCTGCTCCAGTAGGACCAACAAGAGCAAAGGTTTCCCCTGGATTTACGTGGAAACTGATATCATTTAAAATTTTAATTCCATCTTCATAACTAAAGGAAACATGTTTAAACTCAACTTCACCTACAATCGGAGGCATGGTCGTTGCGTCCTCTCTATCTTTTACTAATACAGGTTCATCAATTGTCTCAAAAATTCTCTCAAGATAAGACATCGCTGTTAATAATGAATTATAAAAGCTTGCTAACGTATTAATCGGAGCCCAAAATCTACCGATATAGCCAGTAAATGCGACTAAAGCACCAGTGGTAATACCAGCAATACCATTGCTAATCCATGAAACTCCAAGAATGTAGATTGCAGATGTGGTCCAAGTGGATATATTATCAATTGCGGGCCAAAGTAAAAAGTTTAGTTTTACTGCATTCATCCAAGCAACACTATAGTTGCTACTTAGGTTATTGAAGATTTTAATATTTTCTTGCTCACGTACAAAACTTTGTGTAACTCGGATTCCATTGATACTTTCTGCTATATAGGCATTTAAGTTGGAAGACTTATTACTTGAGATTTGCCATGCAACCCGTTGCTTTTTCTTTATGATAAAAATTAAAATCATTAATAATGGCAATCCAATCATGCAAATAAGCGTTAAATGTACACTGATCGAAAGCATAAAACCTACGATGAAAAATAAACTAAATAACTCAGTAATTGTATTAACGATACCATTGCTTAGAAGGTCACTTAAACTATTT
>CAJJLI010000029.1 GCA_905192625.1 uncultured Clostridium sp.
GTAGAGAAAAGTGGCAATATTTTAAAGACTATTACTTTAAAAAGACAGTTATATCGGTGTTGTTAATTTCTTTGGTTGGATATTTTTTATATACTGTATTATCCCCAAAACCAGAAACTGTTTTACACATTGCTTGCGCGAATTATCAATTTTCCGAAGAGCAGATAGAGCAACTTGAACAAGAAGTTGCAGATTACCTAGGCATTAACCCAAACACTCAAGAAGTCTTATTTGACCCATCCTATATCTTAAGTGATTTTGATTATTCAAGTGCAGAGAAACTATCTGTTTTAGCTTTTGCCAGAGAATTGGATGTTTTAATTGTTCCAGAATCTAAGTTTCAAGAATATGCGTTTAGTGGTTCGCTTTGGTCACTTTCTGATCAATTGCCTACAGATTTATATAGTGCTTTGTCCGATAAATTTTATCTTTCACAATTACGACAAGATGAAGAAAGTTATGAAAATGCGACAGGTCCATCCTATGTATTTGGAATTTATTTAGATGAAGTTGAACTCTTTAAAAATTATCCTACAGAGGATCCTCCAGTGCTTGGAATTGTATTATCTGGAGAAAATAACGAAAATGCCGTAGAATTTATACGCTATTTATTTGGGTTAAATCCATAAAAAAAAGGTATTCGCCAGGCGAATACCTTTTTTCATATCTATTTTGCTACAATATAGCCAAGTGCTTTTAATAATTCTGCAGTAAGTACAGCACCACCCGCTGCACCACGTTTTGTATTATGAGACAATCCTACAAATTTATAATCATATACGGTATCTTCTCTTAATCTACCAAGTGAAATTCCCATACCATTTTCATAATCACGATCTAGATTCGTTTGTGGACGATTTTCTTCTTCATGATAATTTAAAAATTTCTTTGGCGCACTTGGTAACTCTAATTCTTGTGGTAGTCCACTATATTCATTCCATGCTTTAAGAATCTGTTCCTTGCTTGGTTTCTTTTCAAAACTTACAAAAACAGCTGCTGTATGACCATCCGTAACAGGAACACGAATACATTGTGTTGTAATCATTGGTGCGCTTGCTTTTACGATCTCACCGTTTTCTACCTTGCCCCAAACACGTAATGGTTCTTGTTCACTTTTTTCTTCTTCGCCACCGATAAAAGGAATTACATTATCAATCATTTCTGGCCATTCTTTAAACGTTTTTCCTGCTCCTGAAATTGCCTGATAAGTTGTAGCTACTACTACCTTAGGGCCAAATTCTTTTAATGCGTACAACGCTGGCGTATAACTTTGAATGGAACAGTTCGGTTTTACTGCTATAAATCCTCGCTTTGTTCCTAAACGTTTTCTTTGGCTTTCAATCACTTCACAATGTTCTGGATTAACTTCTGGAATTACCATTGGTACATCTTTTGTCCAACGATGAGCACTGTTGTTTGATACAACTGGAGTTTCTGCTTTTGCATATGCTTCTTCTAATGCTTTAATTTCATCTTTTGACATATCTACTGCACTAAAAACAAAGTCAACTTCACTAGATACTGCTTCTATTTCATTAACATTCTTCACAAGCATATGTTTTACTGCTTCTGGCATTGGTGTTGCCATCTTCCAATGATCACCTACTGCTTCTTCATAGGTTTTCCCTGCACTTCTTGGACTCGCAGCTACTGCAGTAACCTCAAACCAAGGATGATTTTCTAATAATGCTATAAATCTTTGTCCAACCATTCCTGTTGCACCTAAAATACCAACTCTTAATTTACTCATACCATTATCCATACCTTTCAATATATTCATCGATTGATATTTGTATTTAAGCTTGAATATATTCTTCTCACTTTTACTTATACCATCATACGCTTCGCTTCTTCATATGTATGCACTTATTAAGGTAAAATTCTCATACATGTTTTAAATATCTATCTGTGTACTTCCATTACGTACATTTGTCTTTCTGTAATGTATACTATGCCTTTTTTATAAAAAAATCAACTCTTTTTTACTTTTATTTATTATTTTGTTAAAAATGACGAAGACATACGCCTTCGCCATTTCTCATTTGTGACTTTTTATTTTTTACCTAAGAAATACATCTTGCCTTTGTTATCTTTTCGATTCGCTTTCTCTCCAATTTCATATTCATCAAAAATCCCCACAAAATTCTTCGAGAGATGTATAGCACAATCCTTGCAGTACCGTCCCGAACGAATTTCTGTATTGCACATCTCACAATGAATAAAAATATTAGAGTTCTCAGGTATTTCAAGACGTCCCTCTCTTAGATACTGTTCAATATATTTTATCTCCACCTTGGTGGCCTCAGATAACTCTATCATCGTTGCTGTTCCATGTTCATATATATAAGATCTTACCTTTTCAAAGTCCGCAACATCATATTCTTTACATATCTCGCAATATCGATGACCAAATCCCGAGTATGTAAACATTCGTCTACATCTTGCACATACTTGTGTTTCACCCAAGGGCTTGTTTCTTTTAGTCAATTTATGTGCCCCTCCTTCCTCTTCAGAAAAAGTTAGGCGCTATAAAGCCTAAACGCGCATACTCAACTTTTTATTGCTCCAAGTATTCTTTATATTCTTTCATAAGCTCAACTAAACCTTGCTTATCTTCGATTTCATTTACTCGATTGCGTAATTTTGCCGATTTAGGATAACCCGTTGTATACCATGCCACATGCTTACGCATTTCACGCATCGCAGTAAATTCACCTTTGTATTGAATTTGCAAATCCGCATGTCGTAATATCATTGAAATAACTTCATCAACACTTGGTTTTTCAATGAGTTGTCCATTCTTTAGAAACTCCTTTGTTTGCTGAAAGAGCCAAGGGTTCCCACGAACTCCTCTTGCCATCATGATAGCATCACAATTCGTTTCTTCAATTAGACGTTTTGCATCTTGTGGTGTAAAAACATCACCATTTCCAATTACGGGTATCGTAAGCGCTTCCTTCACCCTACGTATAATATCCCAGTCTGCTTGTCCACTATAATATTGCTCTCTTGTTCTTCCGTGTACAGCAACCGCTGCTGCTCCGCTAGCCTCAGCTATTTTAGCTACTTCAACGGCATTGATTGTTGTATCTGTAAATCCCTTACGAATCTTAACTGTTACAGGCTTTTTAATTGCTTTTGAGACAGCAGATACAATTTCTCCAACCCTTTTAGGATTCTTCATTAAGGCTGATCCCTCACCATTGTTTACAACTTTGGGAACTGGGCAACCCATATTAATATCTAAAATATCAAAATTCCTATGCTCTATTTTCTTTGCCATCTCACTCATGATGTATGGGTCTTCCCCAAATAGCTGCAATGAAACTGGGCGCTCGACTTCTTCAACCATGAGAAGTCCTTCGGTATTTTTATTATTGTATAGAATTCCTTTGGCACTTACCATCTCTGTATAAATTAGATCTGCTCCGCACTCTTTACAAAGAAGGCGAAAGGGCAAATCTGTAACCCCCGCCATGGGCCCAAGTACCAAATTACCATCCATTGTTATATTACCAATGGTAAAACTCATCTTAACCTCCATAAAACCAATTCCATCCCTTATTTGTCGTAAACGGAAATGGTTACTTGTACTTTCATCGTACATACTACTACTACAAACTTTACTTACTTCGCTTAATAGTACCTTTAACGTTCTTTATTACAATTATTTTATTTATTCTTGCATTTTAAATAAATCAAACGCAATCCTTTTAACGTTAATTCAGGATCATAAATATCAATTAGTGGGGTTGCATCTGCAATTATCTTTCCAAGTCCTCCGGTTGCAATTACCTTCATTTCAGAAAGTTTTGCTTCTTCCTTAACTCGCTTTATAATATATTCGGTTTGTCCAATACAACCAAATACAAGACCTGCTTGCATACTAGTAATTGTATCCTTCGCTAAAATTGAATCTGGCATTTCTATTTCAACTTCTGGCAACTTTGCTGTATCTCTCCATAGTGCATTCGCGCTAATACGAATTCCAGGAGACGTAATACCAGCTGCAAAAGATGCATCTTCTAATATCAAATCATACGTAGTTGCTGTTCCGAAATCTATAACTAAAATTGGACCACCATACAATTCGTAACCAGCAACGGCATCCACAATACGATCTGCACCAATTTCTTTTGGATTTGCGGTTACAATTTTAATACCAGTCTTCGTTCCAGTACCAACAATGATCGGCTTTTTATCCAAATACTTTTTGATTCCATTTGTGAAAGAGTACATAATCCCTGGAACAACCGATGCTATAATCACATCATCTATTTGACTTTTATTAATATTTCTAGAATTTAATAAATCACAAATTAATAAACCATACTCATCGGAGGTATGACTCATTTTTGTTGTTATACGAAAACTAGCAGTTAATGCCTCCCCATCAAACAATCCTAATGTAATGTTTGTGTTTCCAATATCTATGACTAATAGCATACTAAAACCTCTCTTCTTCTGGATGTTTTTACTTATTCTTCATCCGAAAGCAAATCGTTAATTTCTTCATTTAAAAAGAACACTTTATAATAAATTTCTAAGGTTTCAAACAATTCTCTTTTTTCTGCTTGTAATTGCTTCATTTTTAAAACACTACCGATTTCATCAAAGAGATAGTCTTCTTCTTGACTGGTAACTTGAAAAATTAAATGTCCATCTTCCTCAAATTCTAGGGTTACTACACCTCCAACATCCTCTGTATAAAGCACACACATAATTTTTAATTCATCTTTTATAGTTTGTGGCAATCCATTAAAATTATCATTCAAATAAAATTTTTGTTCATATGAATTGCATCCACAAAGGACGACATTTCCCTGGTACATTGTATCCCTCCTAAATTTAAAAAAGGGGCTGTATTTCACCGCCCCTGACTTTTTGCACTATAATCGGTGCTATTCTATTTTACATCGATACCGCCTAAAACACAAGTTGCATTAATGAAAATTGTTGGTGTATTTTCATTGGCACCCATTGGGGTTCTCGTTTTGTCATCCACTCCTCCAAGTATTGGAGTACAATCAATGGAAACACGTACATAATTTGGTACAAAGATATCAATTCCACCTAGAACTGCTTTCGCATCAATTACGACATTTTCATTGATAATTGCATTTCTTAAATCCAATTCAATACCACCAAATATGGTAGATAAAGCAGCTCCATGGAATTCTTTATTGTCAAATCTTAAATCTTTGCCAGCAAATACTGCTGTGCAAGCACAATATCCCGCTCCTTTATAGGAATTTTGATATGCATTTTGATATGCGTTATGATTATTATGATTTTTATTGCTGTAATTGGTATTGTAGGTATAACTGAACTTACTGCCATTCGTTGCATTCTCATCCGTCGCACTAGAATTCTCAGTAGTGCCATCCGCTGCGTTATTGCCTTCGCTTGAATTGGTTCCATTTTCATTGTACACGTATTCTTTATATTCACCGGACTGATTGTTATTGTTTTGTTTATTATTAAACTGATTATGGTACTCAGATGGATCTTTTTTAAATAAAATATTAACTCCTGCCAATACCAAAACTGCTGCAAATACTAATGGTCCAAACATTCTCCAGGTTATCATGTTTTGCGCTGACATTAATAATAAAGTACCGATGCAAAGACCAATTAAATACGATATCTTTCCATGCTCATTACTAAATAATCCAATAAAGCAAGGTATAATAATAAATAAAGTCCACCAACCATCAAAAAATATAGAAAATGTAATAAGACCAACTGCTCTTGCTGCGATAAATAACCCTAATACAATTAATATTATTCCCCATATAAATCCATTGGAATTTCGTTTCATAGTTTCACTCCTTCATATTCATTTTATATTCCCAATATTGATTTCTAATTTTATAATAACCTCTATATAGCAGAATATCAAATTAAAGTTTGATTAGAGTTATCTAATATACAATACCTAGATTTATATGTGTTATACCTAATTAGTTATTACCTAATGTTGCAACCATAACTGCTTTAATCGTGTGCATACGATTTTCTGCCTCATCAAAAATAACTTCCGCATGAGCTTCGAATACCTCTTCTGTCACTTCATTTCCTTTAACTGCTGGTAAGCAATGCAACAAGATTGTTGACTCTTTTTTTGTCATATTCATTAAGTTAGTATTCACCTGATATGGACGAAGTAACTCAATTCTACTTGCTGCTTGATCTTCTTCTCCCATAGAACACCATACATCAGTATACACAATATCTGCATCTTCTATTGCATCTAAATTCTCTGAAATTTCGATAATGCTTCCAGATTCTTTTGCATATTCCTTACAAGTACTAACTAGTTCTTCTTCCGGCCACAAATTCTTAGGTGCTAATATTGTAAAATGAATTCCTATCTTTGCAGCTCCGATCATTAAACTATTCGCCATATTGTTTCTTCCATCACCAACAAAAACTAATTTTAGACCTGCCAACTTGCCAAACTGTTCTTTTATTGTTAAAAAGTCTGCAAGAATCTGTGTTGGATGATCCGAATCCGTAAGTCCATTCCAAACCGGTACTCCACTGAATTTTGCTAATTTTTCAACGGTTTCTTGAGCAAATCCACGGTACTCAATCCCATCAAACATACGTCCCAAAACCCTAGCCGTATCTTCAACGCTCTCTTTATGCCCTAATTGTATATCGTTTTTTCCTAAATATTCCGGATGCGCTCCTTCATCAATGCAACCCACCGTAAATGCACAGCGAGTACGAGTGGACGGCTTTTCAAAAATTAAAGCTATGTTTTTTCCTTGCAAACTTTTCCCCGTAATCCCTTGCTTCTTTTTCGCCTTCAAATCTGCTGCTAGATCAATAAAATATAAAATTTCTTCGGCTGTAAAATCTTTCAATGTTAAAAATGATCGTCCTTTTAAATTCATATTATACCCTCCTAATAATTTGATCGTTTTCATAGTGTAATATTTTAAAATAAACCCAATGGCTTACTTAACATATTACATGCTTATTTATGTTACTTGCTTATGCATGCCGCTTACTTATACAAGGCACCTTCGTATTCAAGTCACTTTTTATTCAAAACACTCTCTTATTCAAATCATTTCTTATTTAAGTCACTTCTTATTTAAGTCACTTTTTATTCAAGGTACTTCTTGTTCAAGTCACTTTTTGTTCAAAGCGCTCTTTTATTCAAAGCGCTTGTTAATTCATGTTACTTAATAATTCTTATGTATATACGTATTGAAATATTATTCATGTTTATGTGTATTTATACATTATACTTCAAACATACATTTTGTCAATAATTTTTTTTATAATAACTTATATTTAATAAAAATTACTAAGCCGTTCCAAAGTGCATATCCACGCATACCTTTATTTAATTATAACAAACCTTACAATGTCACTGCACATCAAGAATGTATTTCTAATATTGAACAAAGAATGTACAACGGTATTCCCCACGCTTGAGCGGTTTTCGTAGCATTATATTTCTACCGTGAAGTGCGCATTTCGCCACGTATTGCCTTTTTTAATTATAAGAAGATTCATTTTAATACTTTGCATTGACTATGTCTTTCCTATAATTAAATAAAAGTCTATCTTCCTACTCTTGCAAAAGGAAAATAGACTTCTGGGATTCTAGACGAACTACATAAATTAAAACTTCATACCATTGGATTCGATTCATTTGAAATTACCACTAGATTCATCACTAAGTCTATAAATAGGGGCAGTCTAAAATTCTTATCTCTTGCTTTTAACATTTTATATTTTTCACGTATATTTACAATTAGTTCGCCTACCGTATAAACCTTATACTTTTGTACTCGTACATTTTTGGCGCAGAGTTCTAACATTGATAAATATAATTCCTCATAGCCCCAGTGCTTCGATAATTTTAGTTCTTCTGCAATCATTGGTAGTACCTTCTCTAATAAATTTCTTAGATACATCGATGCATCGTCGTAGTCCAAATGATAATATTCCAAGAATGCCATTTGCGCATACTCATTGCTCTGAACAAGTCGATGAATACATTCTTCCTCGCTTAATGCACTTTCAATATAATATATATATCCCTTCAAGGAACGGAAAACACGTAAACCATCGTAATAACCAATCTTCATGTTACGGATACTTTTTTTGCTATCAAAATCAAGAAGATTACCAAGCTCTACTCTTGGAGCTATTTGTATAATTTCTACGTCTTCTGGTATCTTTATACGCTTTTCAAGCCCTATTCCATAAATCCGTACAACAATTATATTTTTATAGCCACGTTTGATCAAGCGATCCACAGGCACATTATTAATGATGCCACCATCCATGTACTTTTTCCCATGTAGCTTTTCATTTTTAAATGCAGGAAAATAAGCACTCGCTAATAAATAATCCTTTAAATATTCCCCATTGTCTGCATTTACTGGTATTTCAAGTTCCTTAAAACCCGTTACTAAAAAAGTGCCCAACAAAAGTTCGATTGGTGAATTTATTATTTTTTCTTCATCCACACATTCATCAATTAATTGTTTTAGCGGATCAATATTTAAACCTCCATCGGTTAGAAATTTAATTACTGTTTTCGATAATAGCTTTAAATCAAGTTGCTTAAGATTTAAGTTCATCAGATGATTCATCTGTTCATCATCTACTTGCATAACTTGCGAATAAGAGATGTTTTCCCAAATTGATTCTGCCTTTTTTATATCTCCCATGCACATAAGCGCTCCATTTAATGCTCCTACGGATACACCTTAGATACCTTTGATTTTCATCCCACATTCTTGCATCGCTTTCCATACACCAATTTGGTATGCACCTTTTGCACCACCACCTTCAAGCACTACACCATACTCTTTGCTAAAGTCAAACTGTGGCACCTTTTCATCCCCTCACTTTCTTTATCATTTATATTTACGTAAATACTTTCAAAGAATTAATTTAACTTTTATTATTTAATCAAATAAAAAAGGAATGTTACAATTTCTGCTTACATACGTGTTCATCTACTAATATCATAAGTAGTATGTACGTATTCTAAGCATAACAACATTCCTTTTTATTATGTAGCATTTTTTATTTTTCTACTTAACTATTTTGAATTTCTTATTCTTTGTTATTCTTTTGCAACTTCTGCAATACCTTTTGCTAAACCAGCTAAGCCTTGAATTTCTGATGGTATTATAATCTTTGTTGCTTTGCCATCGGCCGCTTTTGCAAATGCCTCTAAGCTCTTTAATTGAATAACCGCTGTGTCTGGCGCAGCTTCGTTTAACATTCTAATTCCATCTGCATTCGCCTTTTGTACTGCAACAATAGCCAATGCCTGGCCTTCTGCTTCCCGTATCAATGTTTCCTTGGCTGCTTCCGCTCTTAAGATTGCTGATTCCTTCGCTGCTTCTGCTTCTAGAATAATAGATTCCTTGTTTCCTTCAGCAACTAAAATCGTTGCTTTTTTCTCGCCTTCTGCTCGAAGAATTGATTCACGTCTTTCACGTTCCGCCTTCATCTGTTTTTCCATGGCGTCTTGAATTGCTGACGGTGGTATAATATTCTTTAACTCTACACGGTTTACTTTGATTCCCCAAGGATCTGTAGCAACATCAAGAGATACTCTCATTTTCGTATTGATAAGTTCTCTTGACGTAAGTGTTTCATCTAACTCTAAATCACCAATGATATTTCGTAACGTAGTCGCTGTTAAATTTTCAATTGCCATAATTGGCTTTTCAACTCCATACGCGTATAATTTTGGATCTGTAATTTGATAAAAAACTACAGTATCAATTTTCATCGTAACATTATCCTTCGTAATTACTGGCTGTGGTGCAAAATCAACCACCTGCTCTTTTAAAACAACTTTTCTAGCAACTTTATCAATAAACGGTATCTTGAAATGTATTCCTACACCCCATGTTGCCTGATATCCACCAAGACGTTCAATAACAAAAGCGTTGGCCTGTGGTACGATTTTTATACAAGATGCGATTAAAACTAATAATAAAAAAATTAATACAATCACTAAAGTTATACTTGATCCCATTACATTACCTCCTATTAAATCACATTCTGGTTATATAGCTACTTGTTCGCCAAGTGGCTCTACGATTAATTTTACTCCAGACACTTCTTTTACTATAACTCTGGAACCTGAGTTTATTATGTAATTATCATTGGCAGCTCTAGCCGTCCATTCAACACCAGCTACCACAACAACTCCTGTTGCATTAAAATTATTAATTGTCTGAGTTACCTTAGCCACACTCCCAATAACGCTTTCGTAATTTGTCTTTATACGTTTGGAATTGAAGTATTTCACTGCTATTGGCCTTGTAAATATTAACATTAAGATAGACACTACTAAGAAAACAACTATTTCTAAGTAAATGTTAACCTGTGCCAATGACATTAAAAAAGCTACTAAGGCACCAGTGGCAAACCATATCGTAGTTAATCCTAGCGTAGCAATTTCTATAACAAGCAAAACAGCAAGTATCACTAGCCATGCTATGGAAGTCATACGATCTGCCCTCCTTTCATCTCCTTTTCCTCATAATACTTGATTTTACAGGAAATTACAAGCAAATTATAGCTCCTGTATACTCCATGCTTTAAGAACATTAATCTGCTCCTTAATTAAAAATGGGTAAACATCATAATATCAATAAAGTACGAAGTAAAAATAATATAAATATAAAAATGAGCATAAAAAAACAAATATAAGATGGTAACCAAATTATATTTGTTTTTATTATTATCATGGCTATTATATATGTCAATATTGGCTAAACCAATGATTGATATCTATTTTATTATACATGTTCAATTTATGATAAATGTTCCACTACTTATAGTGAATGTTCCTCTAGGTATTTTTT
>CAJJLI010000030.1 GCA_905192625.1 uncultured Clostridium sp.
GGGTCAATATATTCTCCCCAATTATAAATAATAACCGTGTTAGCATCATTTGCTAATTAAAGTTTTCGAAGAAAAATATCCAAATAAATCCATGTTTGAAAAGTAGAATTACTTTTACTTACAAGATTGTTCATATCAAAGGAAATGGCTTTTAAGGAAAGGATTAATCTATGAAAAAAGTAATGTTGGTATTTGGGACACGCCCTGAAGCTATCAAAATGTGTCCGTTGGTTAAAGAACTAAAGAAAAGTAATAAGATTGAAACGCTTGTTTGTGTGACTGGACAACACAGGGAAATGTTACAACAAGTGTTGGATGTTTTTGATATAGTTCCTGATTATGATTTGGACATCATGAAAGAGAGGCAAACACTTTTTAGTATAACAGTGGCTATCTTAGAAAAAATTAAACCTGTTTTAGAAATTGAAAAGCCGGATATTGTTTTAGTTCATGGTGATACGACAACAACATTTGCTACTTCATTAGCTGCCTTCTATTCAAATATTAAAGTTGGGCATGTGGAAGCTGGTTTGCGAACTTATAATCTTCAAAGTCCGTTTCCAGAAGAATTTAATAGACAGGCTGTTTCTATCGTTTCAGATTTTAATTTCGCTCCAACAGATCAAGCTAAGAAAAATCTGTTACAAGAAGGTAAGAAAGAATCAACAATTTTTGTTACTGGCAATACGGCTATTGATGCCTTACGTACAACCATTACTGAATCTTATACGAATCCAATTTTGGATTGGGTAAATGATAGCAAATTGATTCTTTTAACTGCTCATAGACGTGAAAACTTGGGCCAACCTATGGAAAATATGTTCAAGGCCGTTAAGCGTGTTTTAGCAGAACATACAGATGTGAAAGTTCTTTATCCAATCCATAAAAATCCTAAGGTTCGCGAAATTGCTCGCAAGGTTTTTGGTAATGAGAAACGTATTAAACTAATTGAACCTTTAGAAGTTATTGATTTTCATAATTTTATGAAGCAGTCTTATATGATTTTAACAGATTCTGGTGGGGTTCAAGAAGAAGCACCTTCTCTCGGTAAACCAGTTCTTGTTATGCGTGATACGACAGAGCGTCCCGAAGGTGTGGAGGCAGGGACTCTGAAACTTGTTGGGACAGAAGAAGAAACAATTTATAACGAGTTCACTAAACTATTGACAAATCAAGAACTTTACAATCAGATGAGCAAAGCTAGCAATCCTTATGGTGATGGTTTCGCTAGTGCAAAAATTGTTAAAATTTTGGAAGATTATTTATAAATTGACGTCATTGACATAGAATAGGTTGTTTAATGGGAAAATATAATAAAATTACAGTCGTACATATAGGAGATTTTTTGGGGTATCCGCCAGTCATTAGTCTTATTGAGAATCTTTTGCATCACCATGTAAAAGTTGATTTGATTAGTTCGACTGAGGCACACAGAATACCGGTAATTATGCAGAATAATAGTGATTTCAACTATATTTGCGTTCCTTATGATCTTGGGTCTGGATTGAAATCAAGAATTGTTCGAGTTTTTTTAAACCGAAAAACGATTAGAGAAACTGTTGCAGCATCAATGAAAACGTCAGATATTCTTTGGACAACTACTGATGTTGCTATTAAAGTATTAGGAGAACAATTGTTTGAGTATAAGCATGTGATGCAATTGATGGAACTAATTCAGAGATTTCCACATTTTACAAATATCAAAGCTCTCGATTTTCCAATTGATGAATTTGGAAGAAAAGCATATAAAGTCATTGTACCAGATTTAGATAGAGCTTACATCCAACAGGCTTGGTGGGATTTAAAAGAGGTTCCAACTGTTTTACCAAATAAACCTTATTCGATAAATCGTGGAGAAATATCTGAAACAACTCAAGTAGCGCTGGATAAAATCAAGACTGAAACAAGGAAAATTCTTCTCTATTCAGGAGTCATCACTCCTGAGAGAAATATAGGAGAATTTGCAGCAGCAATCCGAAATCGTGAGGATTATGTCTTATATGTAATTGGTAAAAGTCTCTCTGGTGAAACTTATTTAAATAAGTTGTTGGATGAAAATCCTAACATTGTTTATTTAGGTTATCATACTGCTCCGTCTCATTTAGAGTTTATCCAGTATGCTCATATTGGTTTAACACCATATGTTCCAACGCACTCGAATTTACATCCAATCATAAACGCACTCTATTGTGCACCAAATAAAATTTATGAATATAGTGCATTTGGAGTTCCGATGGTTGGGACAAATGTTTTAGGCCTGTTAAGACCTTTTGAGCAGTATGGCATTGGAAAATGTGCAAAAGATATGATGCCGGAATCTGTTTTAGAATGTGTTGAGTATATTGACGAACACCATGATGAAATGAGTAAAAATTGCTTGAAGTTCTTTGAGAAAGATAATCTGGATAAAATTGTTCAAGATATTATAGAGGGGTAGGGATTTATCAATGGTCAAACTATCATCTTTATATAAGGCAATTGTTGTAATCTTTGTAGCCTTTATGGTAGGAGTCCCTCTGCTTTTTCCTATTGAGATAATTGGGAGCTCTGCTCAAAGAATCATTATCATACTAGTTTCGATTTTACTTTGCATTCCTATACTATCGGATAAAAATAATGAATTGAAAAGAGAATTCAAGTTTTTAAATCAATATTTTTTCCTCTATATTTTAGTAATTATTATTATGGTGTACTTTTCCCGCATGACTTATGGTTATTCGTGGGATCAACTGGTTAAAGGTATTTTACTAGAGTACTTGTTGCCTATAGCAGCTTTTCCAATTATATTTATTTTCCATACTGATAATTCAATAAAGGGATTTTTATCACTTGTTTCAAAGATCGTTTTGTTTATGTTGTTCATAAGAATGTTTAGTTGGGTGATGTATAACTTTAGAGGACAGATTTATTTTTCAAGATTGTTATTCCAGTATGAAGAATGGATTAGAGATGGTTTTCAGAGAATAGAATCCGGTATGCTTTATGGGATAACTTTAGTCTTTGTTGCAGTTCAATCTTTAAATAACAGAATGAAGGGATTGATTTATAAATGCCTCTTAGCTTTCATGATTTTATTTCTACTAGTTGTTACGCGTGTTCGCTTTCAGACTTTTATTTCTGTTTTAACAGTCGGTGCGATATACAGTTTTTATAAAACTAAGACAAAAGGCGGTTTTTTGTTAAAAACACTCTTGTTTATATGCCTGTTTGGAATGTTGATATTTAATTCTCAATTATTAGAAGCCTTTGTAGATAAAATCTCAACTAGTGGTCAATATGGAGCATCAACAGCGGTTAGATTTCAAGGAGCGGATCATTATTTATCCGTTATGGCTCAAAAAAATGCCTATTTTGGTTTAGGATTTTTACTTAAAGGAAACTATGCGGTAAACACTTTGATGGCTAGAAATCAGTGGAGTATTTATTATCTTGATGACTTAGGTATGCTAGGAACCTTTGTGCAGATTGGGCTATTTACTATAGTGACACATATTTTTCTATTTATAAAGGCTGTTCAAGTTACAATAAAGTGTTTCAAACAAGAAAATAAAGACTATCTGTTGTATTCTCTTGGTTTAACAATCTACTTAATTGGCTCATGTTTGTTGTTGAATATTTTTGATAAGCAAAGAATTTTTGATGTACCGGTTTATTTAGCGATTTATAGTTTTTTAGATGCTAGAGTTTCAGGTATATTTTCTAATAAAAAACACAAAGTTGGAATGAAAGGACCTTATGGGGGAGAAGTTTAAAGTAAAGTCGGTAAGACATAATTTCTTAATGAATATCATTCTCAAAATGTCGGGAGTCATTTTTCCTTTAATTACGTTTCCGTATGTTTCTAGAGTATTGCTTAGTGCTGCAAATGGGAAAATTGCTTTTGCAAGTTCAGTCGTAGGATATTTTTCATTAGTTGCTTCAATGGGAATTCCGTCTTATGGTATTCGCAAATGTGCTGAGGTTAGGGATGATAGAGCAAGATTGTCAAAGGTGGTCACAGAATTATTGATTATCAATTCAATCTGTACTTTGTTGTCTTATTTAGTGTTTATTGCTTTAGTGATAACTATTCCACGTTTCTCAAGTGAAACGTTGTTGTTTTCTATTACATCGTTAACAATTCTGTTTAATATGCTAGGGGTGGAATGGTTTTATCAAGCAATTGAGCAGTATCAGTACATTACAATCAGAAATATTTCATTTAAAATCATTTCGATTATTTTAATGTTTGTGTTTGTTCATAAGCCATCTGATTATATTTTATATGCAGGAATAAATGTTTTTGCTTCAGTTGGTTCAAATATTTTAAATGCATTGAAATTATCAAAGTATGTTGATTTGGGCTTTAAAAGAAATCAAAAGTATGAGTTATTCATTCATTTAGCGCCGATTGTAACACTCTTTTTATACAATGCGACGACTGTTATTTTTACTAGCCTTGATCAGGTTATGCTAGGTTTCATTAAGGCGAATGAAAGTGTTGGTTATTATGCGGCAGCTATTAAAATACAGAATATTTTAGTCAGTTTAATTACTGCCTTAGGTGCTGTCATGTTGCCTAAAATTTCATATGCTTTGAAGAATGAGGGACGTGAGCATTTTGAGAATATGATTAGAAAATCTTTTGAATTTATTATCATTTCTGCAATACCAATGTGTTTTTTAGTTATCATTCTGTCGAAAGAAATCATTTTAGTGTTAGCAGGAAAAGATTATTTTCCTGCGATACCAATGTTACAGTTTTTAATGCCATCATTAATTTTTATAGGACTAAGCAGTGTAACGGCGTGGCAATTATTGATCCCTCTTGGGAAAGAGAAATACACTGTTATTGGTGCGCTTGCAGGGGTTATTGTTAATTTAGGATTAAATTCTTTAATGATTCCTGCTTGGGGAGGAGTTGGTGCGGCCATTGCCTCGACATTAGCAGAATTGGCTGTTTTATCTGTTCATTTAAAAGCATTAAAAGAGATTGTCAGTCGAACTTTTGAGAAGAGAGAATTACTCATTGCAATATTATCTACCTTTATCACGTCAGGAGTAGTGTTAGTGGTAAAGTATAATATTTTAGTCAAGGCAGCTTTCTTTGCGTGTGTAGTGTATGGCAGCGTGTTTGTGGGAGTGTATGGAGTGTCACTTCTTTTATTCAAAGAAAAGTTGGCAAATGAAACATTAGAGCGTTTAAAAGCGATGGTTATAAGAAGGTGAGAATAGATGATAGACACTTGTTCATGTATGATTTTAAATTACAATGATGCAAAGATTGTGAAAAAATTAGTAACAGAGATCGAAAATTATCCTGTATTTAATCATATTGTTGTAGTGGATAATTGCTCGACAGACGATTCTTATGCGGATTTACAGTCTTTAGTTTCTGAAAAAGTTACAGTCATAAAAACTGATAAAAATGGTGGCTATGGTTATGGAAATAATTTTGGAACGAGATATATCAAAGAACATTTTAATTCTAAATATGTTCTTTTATCTAATCCAGATGTTGTATTTTCTAATGATCTTATTCAAAGATTTGTTCGGACGATGGAGCAACAACCTCAGTTAGCTTTGATTTCTGCCATTCAACACGATATTAACAATCAGCCAATTCACGATTTGTCTTGGAAAGTTCCAACTTCATTTGAATATGCCATTTTAAATTCAGGTAAGCTTGCTCGTTTTTTTCCAACAAATGATGTATTGGATTTTAGTAAATCTGAGCAGTATGTTGATTGTGTTCCAGGTGCTTTGTTACTTTATGATACAGATAAATTTCTAGAAGTAGATGGTTATGATGAGGAAATGTTTTTGTTTGGAGAAGAAACTACTCTTGGATTTAAATTTAAAGAAAAAGGGTACAAATCATTGTTAATTCTGGATGATTACTATAAGCATGAGCATTCTGTTAGTATCAATAAATCGATTAGTCAAAAAAGTAAGCAACTTGAGATTTTATATCATAGTAGATTATTGTTTATGAAAAAGTATTTAAAGTCAAGTAGCTTAATGCTGGCTCTTGCACGATTTTTTCAAAAGAGAACTTTAAGAAAATTACATTAAAATAAAAGCAGGAAGACAAATGCAGGAACAATTTACATTAACTAAGGTTCAAGAATTAGAATTTGGTATCTTACAGTTTATTAAAAAAGTGTGTGATGAGAATCAAATTCGTTATTATCTAGCGTATGGTACATTAATTGGGGCAGTACGACACAAGGGGTTTATTCCTTGGGATGATGACATTGATATTATGATGCCTAGGAAAGATTATAAAAAATTATTAGCAATTTTAAATGAACAACAACACCCCTATTATAAACTCATATCTGCTGATACAGATAAACGGTTTCAAGTGCCACTTCCTAAGATTGTTGATACACGGACACTTCTCGTTCAAGATTATGATATTATTGAACCAGTTCCGTTAGGTGTTTATGTTGATATCTTTTTGATGGATGGTGCTGGAGATGATTATCATATTGCAGTGCAACATTATGATGAAGCCTTTAAGCTTTATAGATATTGGAAAAAATCTCGCTTGAAATTAGCCCCTTCTTCGATGTCTAAACTAAAGGGATTGTTAAGATGGTTGAAAAATCTTCCTTTTAAAATGAGGGGGAGTAGGCATTATATTCAAAAATTGACAGAGCATAATAGTCAATATGATTTTGACAAAAGTCTTTATATTGCTACTTATGAAACTGGAACTTCTGATGCTAAAAAATGTATTTTTCGATATGATAAATTTGGTGTAGGTCACTTTCTTGAATTTAATGGTGAACTATTTCAAGTTCCTCAAGATTATGATAATATCTTAAAATCAGAATATGGAAATTATATGATATTGCCTCCTAAAGAAAAACAAGTTTCTCATCATTCTTATAATTTACAGTGGAATTTAAAGAAGATGAGATAGTTAATTTTTATTTATTCACATTTATATATTAAAATTAAAAATAACTGAGGAGATGAGGTGCTATCCTCCTTTCAAATCATGGATAAATGAATGCCCTTTTACCTAAGAAAATTATGATAAAACTGTCTGTGGGATTGCCAATTTTGGTTACTCTGAGGTATACAGATGATAGGCAAGAATTTCACTGTTAAAGCTATCCAAGATTGGTGAGAAATATAACTTTTGATGACTTGCTGAAGTGGAGAACTCAGTGACATCTGTATAATATTGCTCGTAGGAGCTTGAAGCTTTCAATTGGATTATCAGCTTTCTTTCCAATCTCACCTTGGTAAGAAGAGCATTTTCGCTTACCAATGAATGTGCGTTTTAATTTTTTGATTCTTATCTTCCAAATGTGATTGTTATCAGGTGATAATAGTAAGTCAAACAAGTAAATTTAGTGATGCTAAGAAGTATATTTAAGCTCTATAATCTCTATAGTGGTTAGATCCACTGTAGAGATTATAGAGCTTTTTGAGTGCACATAAAAAGTCTCATAAGAATTATAATGAAAGCACCACACAATACGCTAGAAAGCTGCTCGTGAAACTTATTAAGAATACCACAGAATTAATCGGAATTAAAGACTCTAATATGACTATTTCATTCGTTTTTGAAAAAAATACTCACATTGAGATTCAAGAAAAACTGGATTATCCAGCATCTAGGTCGGACATTCTTGAAGACATGCATTGCCATCATGAATCAGTATGACAAAAAATCATTGCCTTATCGATCTCTAAAGAATTACTAGCGACTCTTTCAAAAGGACAGTCGAAAACTATCACACAATACCTTCTATTCAGGGACTTCCCGTCAAACCTTGTCGCCATACGAATTTATTAAGAAAACACTAGGATTCTCAAACGAGATCACCAATTACTATAATCTCTATCAATTTTTGCTTTTTCACTTTTAAGAGAAGAGGGTGGCTGAGTTTTTTGAGCTAATCCATAACAACTTAGCTGTCATCAATTCTTATTTTCAGATTGTTTTTAAAACTTTTCTTAAGCATAAACAATACATCACAAGCGCACTAGAATCAGATTATTTGAACTCCAAACTTGAAGTTACAAACAAGCTTATTAAAGATATCAAGTGTTAGGGGTTCGGCTTTAGAAATTTTTTAAACTTTAAGAAGCCTGTTTTCATCATGCTAAACATTAAAAAAGAAAAGACCAATATGGTCCTTTCTCGATGTTAGCTTTTCCTCACCCACCACAGTTGATAAAGAGCCTAAAGCTAACGCTTTGGGGTTATGATTTAAAGCGAATTTATGATTCAATTAAGACTTTTTAGAATAATTAGGAACCCATTTACCGTCAGCTCCTACATAGTATCTACCATTGTCAACCCAAGAGTTTCTCGCCATTTTACCATCTTGCCCGACCCAATAGGTATTGTCAATCCATTGGTTTTTCGCTGGAGTGCCATCTGCTTTGTAGTAGAACCAATCCCCTTTGGCATCTTTATGCCAGCCAGGTTTATGAGCGTCTTTCACCCATTTACCATCAGCCCCTACGTAGTATTTGTTATTGTCTACCCAAGCGTTTCTCGCCATTTTACCATCTTGCCCAACCCAATAGGTATTGTTAATCCATTGGTTTTTCGCTGGAGTGCCATCTGCTTTGTAGTAGAACCAATCACCTTTAGCATCCTGTTCCCAACTATTCTTTTTTCCTTGAATATTGAAAACGAGTTTGACAGTAGTATTTTCGGTAACTTTATTTTTTTTCGGTAATCTTAGAGTAATTGGAACAGTGTAGTTTCCTATTTTTTTAGGAGAACCGGTTATTTGTGAACCACCACCATTTTTCGTAACTTTTACTGTTAAGCCTTCTGGTAGCTGTTTTCGAACTTGCTCCCAGTCTATTTGAACATCTTTTCCATACCCTAAATAGATTGAGAAGTCTTTCCCGCGTTTAAGATTGAAAGTTTTTTGTTGATTTTCTTTTAGAACTGAAGTTGGTTCCACAAGATTGCTATCCTTGGTTAAGAGAACAGGTTTTTTATTAAGATAGGTATCATAAATAGCATCATCTGGAGAGACTATTGTTTTGCCGCTTACTTCTTTCCCTGTTTTATCAGTATAATAATAGTGAGGGGATGTTGTAGGGGTGGTATAACTCACTTCTTGATATTTTGTACCGTCCTTATTTGTTTTTATTTCAATTTTATAAGGGGTACGCTCATTATCACCAATATTTAAACCACCTAGGTCAGCAAGAAAAAAGTGAAAATCTTTAGTTTCTGCACTATATCCATAAGAGCGTAACAATTTTTTGGATAGGATATCATCTTTCATATTTTTTAAAATTTCAGAGATATAATTTTGCCCTAATTGTCCTTTGAATGTTGTTCTATAAGTAAATAAAGGCTTTCCAGACTTAACTTCATCTTCTGTTTTCCAAACTTTGATAGTGATATCTTTATTTATATTGTTCTGTTTATGTTGTAATAGCTGGGAAGAGTTCGGAGTTGTGATTGCCAATGCAGGAGTTGCTGACATTAAAAATGCCAAACTGACTCCACCAATAATAAGTGTAGTTTTTTTCATTTTAGACATAGTAATATTTCCTTTAAATTTATAATATAATTTATTATATCATGTGTTTCAATTTGTTTTTTGTGTTTCTTGTAAGTTATATGTAAAAATTATATTTAGCTAAGAAGAGAATTTTTAATCAAATCTATAGTTGTTTGGTAATGATGATGCTTTTCGATGATGACTATTATTTTAAGGATGATTCTTACAATCACAAGCGAATCAAAACAAAATTAAAAGGATTGAGTCCTGTTCAATACAAAACCAAATCCTTTCAATAATTATTTTGGAGTCAGCACACAGTTTTCTGCTTCTTTTTCTGTAAGAATTCGTTATTTATCACTTTGATATTGGGAGTATCCTAATACATTATGTAGATGTTGCAAATCTTCTAGACTATCAATTTCAAAAATACTGTTATGGGAAATAGATTGGATTTTAACGTTTAAGTTAGGGAGCTGATCTAGAACGATATTATCCCAATAAATATCTGCATAATT
This sequence comes from uncultured Clostridium sp., assembly GCA_905192625.1. Classification (GTDB taxonomy): domain Bacteria; phylum Bacillota; class Clostridia; order Lachnospirales; family Lachnospiraceae; genus Lachnoclostridium. The sequence continues at coordinate 9,995 of CAJJLI010000030.1, forward strand.
TCCTAACTCAAATTTTTTTTCAATTGCTTCTTGTAATAAAGCACCATCTGTAGAATTCCAATAGGAAACTCCGCACATAATAGGTCCTTCTCCATCTTCAATAGTGATATCTGTCACAAAAGAATCACTATTGGTGTGAAGAACCCATTCTTGCTTAAAATTTGTTTTATAAGCAGAAAAATAAGTAGAAGTTTCTAGATTGTTTGACAAAAAATTATCAACTAAATAATTATCGGCATCAATAACATAAGTATTTGATAGATACTGTTTGACTAAATACATTGTATAAAAATTATTATAAATAGCATATTTGTCATTATGTACTAAAGTTACTTGATATTTATCTTTTAAAAATTCAAATTTTTCGGCTAAGTGACCTGTAACAATAATAATTTCATCTATGCCTTTTTCTCGTAAGAAATGGATTTGTCGTTCAATCAAGGTTTCGTCTCCTATCTTGATTAAAGATTTGGGAGTCGTTAGAGTAATTGGTCGGAGACGAGTTCCCATGCCAGCAGCTAAAATAATAGCTCTCATAATAACCTACTTTCTGATTTATACAATGTTATGGTTCACTCTTTTGAGATGAAAAGAGTACCGATGATAATCATGATACTACATAAAATCAACTTTATGTCAAAATGTCCACCAATTAGTAAGATACTAAAAATAATAGCCCAGATGGAGTAGGTGACATTCATTCCTGTTGCTTTGACGGGTCCGATTGTATCAATAGCTTGA
>CAJJLI010000031.1 GCA_905192625.1 uncultured Clostridium sp.
ATTCCGTTTTCATTATGTTATGAACAAAAAGACGTTCATAACCTTGTTACTCCAGTCGGCATCTCAAAGCAAACTCCCGACGCCTCATTCCGTTTTCATTATGTTATGAACAAAAAGACGTTCATAACCTTGCGGCATCTCAAAGCAAGCTCCCGACGTCTTATTCCGTTTTCATTATGTTATGAACTCAAACCGTTCATAACCTGGTTACTCCAGTCGGCATCTCAAAGCAAACTCCCGACGCCTCATTCCGTTTTCATTATGTTATGAACAAAAAGACGTTCATAACCTTGTTACTCCAGTCGGCATCTCAAAGCAAGCTTTGGACGCCTCATTCCGTTTTCATTATATCATAAAGTTACTATTTGTAAATGTTTTTTTCGAAAAACACTGTATTTTCCTAATGTTGCGCTTACTCATTGTTCAATAATCAGGATACCTTTTATATATTGTCTTACACTATTGGGTTAATGTCTTGGTTCTTTCCACAATTTCTTCTACAACTGCTTCAATATCTAAATTTTCACAATTTATTGTTATGTGAGCATATTGCTCGTATAATGGACATCTTTCTAAGTATAAATCATATAAAGACTGATCTTTTCTTAATGCAACGCCTCTTTGCTTAATATTCCCCAATCGCTTGCTTATTGTTTCATAACTAAGTTGCAAATATACCACGAATCCTATGCCTCGTAAATGTTCCATGGCTTTTGCTCCATAAATTACGCTGCCACCAGTAGCTATTACTGTTTTTATTGCCTTAATTTCTTTATTTACTCTTTCTTCTATCTCTAAGAATCCCTGCAAACCTTCTTCTTTGATGATATCCTTTAATAACCTCTTTTCTTCCTGCTGTATCAGTAAGTCTGCATCAACAAATTGATATCCCATTACCTTTGCCAAAATTACACCCATTGTGCTTTTTCCTGCTCCAGGCATTCCAATTAAAACAATATTATTTCGCTCCATGCTTTTTCTCCTGCAACTTAATTACTTCACTTTTATTTTATCGTTTTTTATTTTTTTCTTTTATTTTTTTCGATGGATTTTTATTAACATCTTTAACGATTTCTTTGGCTCCCTTTACTTTCTGTTTTTTTAGCTTTTTATTATTGCTATTCGTCTCTTGGGTTTCACATGTGTTTTTTTGATTTTTTTTCTGCTGTGTAGCATCATTTTTCGATTCTTTTTTTACCGAATATCCAAAGGTTCCAAGCAAATCTCCAATTCCATAATATTCCCCATGGGAATAAACGATTGGGTTTGATTTATTTAACTCTAACTTACCCTTTTCATTCATCAACTGTTTATCTACATGAACACATAGTACGTCTGCTATAAACATATCGTGTGAACCTAGTTTAATAATATCTCTAACACGGCATTCAATATTCACAGGAGATTCTAAAATCATAGGTACATTTACATGTTCTCCTTTTACCTTTGTTAAATTCATTTCTTTAAACTTGTCTATATTTCTTCCAGAACGAACCCCACAAAAGTCAGTAGCTCTTGCAAGATTCTCCGTTGTTAAATTCACTACGAATTCTTTTGTTTCTTCTATCAGCTGATAGGAAAACCGTTCTTTACGTATTGATATTGATAGCATAGGTGGATTGGTACAAACTGTTCCCGCCCAAGCTACAGTGATGATATTATCATGCTCTTTATGGTCACTACAACTTACCATAACAACTGGTAATGGATATAACATATTTCCCGCTTTGAATGTTTCCTTATTCATATTTAACCTTTCCTTATGATACCTTTTTACCTATTGAAACATATATCTTTTTTTAGAATCTTATTGTATAATGAGGATTACCAAAAGTTATATATTGGGTAAAATACACAATTTCTACATAGTATTATAGATAAATCGAATTCGATAAATCCTTATTTTATGTAATTTACACACGAGGTGATAAAAATGAGTACAAACTATATTGACATTGAAGAAGTTTCTGGAAGCCAACGAAATCTAATAAAGCAAGATTTAAAGTTCAAAACAGGTAAATTCGTATGGCGTATTAAATTTTCAGCTCCCTTAAATCCTGCTACCGTAAATAATATCAATTTGTACGTTACAACCGTCGCAGAGACTCCTTTAAAAACTCATATACGCTACGACTCCGTTAATAACTTTATTGAAATAGAACCACTAGAAGCTTATGCAAAAGATGAATCTTATATTTTAAATATTTCTAAAAATGTTCAATCAAAAGGTGGTCAATCACTTAAGGAAAATATCCAATTGCGTTTCAGAGTCTAATTGTAAAAAAGTGACTAACAACCTTACTAATCATCCGTATCTTTTGCGGAGCGTATTTTATGTTAGGTACAACAATTCGCTTTCCATAAACATATGATACCCCGCTTAGAAGAAGCGGGATATCTTCTAAAATTATATACTATCAATGTCTTGTTCTTTAATAATCAATAAATCTGTTCCTTTAAAATTACCACTTTGCGCATGATACAATAATTGTTTTGCGCTTCGATTCTCTGCATTTTTAATGACTTGTTGCATAATTGCAAATAATTTCGTCAAAGAATATTCTTCTTGTTTCATCATTTGCTCTTCTATCTTGTCTCTTAAAAATGTAAATGCATTCTCTTCTATTTCATATTCTCTCTCAGTTAGATAATGATATACAAATCCCATATAGTCTTCTACTGTATAATCAGGAAGTTCTATCCGATATTTGAATATTTTCTTAAACTCTGAATTTGTTTCTAATAAAGAGTTTATGTTATTATTTGAATCTTCAATGTAAATAAATAGCGTATTCCCATGAGATTTATGCATATCAATTAAGTTCTCGACACTATTGGCATTTAAATTCGCAGCATGCTCAATAATTAAAGTACAATGAACCAACTGGCTTTTCTTTTCATCCCAATCAATTTGATTTAACCTATCAGCATCAATAATGGCAAGTTTTGATGAGATAGAGGAATTCATTCTTCGCATTAATTTCAATATTAGTTTTGCTAAATGTGTTTTACCCGATGCATTTGATCCAGTTATTATAAAATTCGCATTTAAAAATTCGTCTTTTACGATTTCTTGCAAGGATTGCAGAATTTGATTCCCTGCTGGTGCAATACGAATATAATTTCCCAAAAGCTCTTCTATGTCTATTTCCTTTTCACAAATAAGCGCATTAAGCTCTTCTAATTGATCAATGAACGGATTTCTTTGATTCAAATCTGGTAACTTATAAAGTTCAACCATGGATTCCCCTAAATAATCTGGTTCATTCACTTCTTCTACCACAGTGTCCATAGAATCATTAATGAGTTCATCATTACTTAAGTCCTCCGATTCCAATGAGCTATCAAGCTCACTAAGAGCACCACTTTCCAAAGAATTTACATGCTTTAAAAGTGATTTTTTCATGGCTTCAATTTCTGATTTCTTTAACACTATTTCATCAATATCATTATGTTCTTCTAAATCTTCCTTGGCATAGTCAAAAATTGTATCCAAAGTGTCTTTGACCGTCTCTACTTCTTGACTCTCTTTTGTAAGTTCTACCTTATAAGTATCTTCGCTTTTTTCTAATTTATCTTCATTATCTACAACTTCTTCAGAAGATGAGTTGTTGAATTCCTCTTCTTTATCCAGTTCTTCCAAACCTTCTTTAAGACCATCCTCATGAACACTATGATTTTCTATGATTTCATCTTTCTCTCTCGCATTTTCTTTCGCCTTATATTCGCTTAAAATGCTCTGAATCTGCTTCGCTATCTGCTCTTCATTGAATTCCTCTTTTTTTTCTTCAATTTCGGATAAGTCAATGTCACCCAAATAATATGCTTTTAAGACTTTAGCCTTCTCAACATAAACACCATTACCAAACCATAAAATAAGATTACTACACTCGTCGATGCATTTATCTTTAGCGCCTGCTTTGTGGTAAAGCTTTGCAAGTTCATACGCCCAATTTTCCATATAAGAGTCATTTTTCAGTGCTTCTAAATCCGCAATTAAAACATCGATATCTTTTCCTGCCATTTTATCAATATTATAGCGAAAGATATGACAATATAAATCTTTTGGAGCAACCTCTTTAAACTCCTCCAAATATTTTTCTGCATTTTCCACATCATTGAGCTTTATGGATAGATGCACAATTTGAGCAAGAATTCTACGAGCTTTGTTTTTGGAATAAATGGATAGAAAGATTTCTCTTGCTATGTCATAGCAGTCATTTTGAAAAAAAACTTCCGCTAATGTACTTAAATCAGATGTATTTTTAACTTTCTTTCTATTGATTGTTTGTGCGACATCTAGGGCATTTTTAATATCCCCTTGTTCCAAACACTTTTTTATTTTCTCTATCTTAACTATATTATGATATCTTTCCATTACACTTTCCCCCGCAATTGACACCATTCACACCAAACAAATCCAAAACCTCAACTTCCTTCACAGAAAAGGAAAGATTTTTCACTGCTATCACTTTTTTATAGTACTTACTATCTGAATTCGTTCCAGCGCGAAAATCTCTCCTTTTTTGACATTTTATATGAATATCTTAACATTAACATTCTTATTAGACAAGAGTATTATTCTCCGAGGTTTCAAACCAATCCATACTCGTTTGTTCATACTGAATTGGTATATACTCAACCTCATTGGCATCAATTGTACTTTGATAATCTACAACTACAGTTTGTTGTCTTCCATCAATAATCTTTTGTCCAAGCACGTAATTTACATCGAATCGACCTGTAATCGCTGGAGTTGTACCTCTTGCTGGCACTATTAACTGTACTTGATTTGTTTTAAGAAGTTCGAAAATAGGCTCCCAGATATATACATCCTTTGCAGCCCCAAACGGATTATCAATAAAAATAACCTTTAACAGTCCCTTGCTATCCATAGTTGCACAATTAATATTACTTATATAATTAATTATCGCGATTAAAAATTGTATATAGATTCCTTGTGACTGACCAGTACTTCCAACTGCCTCTTCATAGCGTAGATGTTTACTTTGTTCTTTGATACGTTCTCGTTTGTAAAGTGTTAATTTTATACTATTCATGTCAGTTACGATGACAGAGAATAATTTCTTTAATGAGAGAGAAGTTTTTATAAATTTTAATCGCTCCTCTGCTGTTTTACATTCATCCGCTAGATGCACAATTTCATCAATGTAATATGACATCTTTTCTTTATAAAACTCATCTTTCACATACGGAATCACAAGATTAATCATATTAATTGATTCACCATCAAGAATTATTTTTGATAATTTAGAAAGTCGTTCTAACTCTGTCTTAATGTGGATACATCGTTGTAAACATTGATTTTCAAAATTTTCTTTCATCTGTTCCATATCATGTAATCCACGTACAATAAGTGATTTTTCAAGGGAAATACAATCATTTACTTCACTTAAATTGCTGAGTAACGCATTCGTTTCTTCTTCATTTTTCGGAATAGAAACATTATTTTTAATCTCTTCTGCTAGACCAATTGCTTTTAATGTTAATAACTCACTTACCATTGCTTCTTTATTTTTCATAAAGTTCTCTTGTTTTGACTTTAATTCACTTACAAGAGCATCATAAGCCTTTATCAGTTCTTCATTTTTTGCACCTAGGTCCTCTTCCAAAACGTCCTCGTAATTGCTAACTATTTGATCCGTAACGTCATGTAAAATCGAACGATTCTTAAAAATACGTTCCATATCTTTTTTAAGGTTTAGCAAATAATCCGATTGTTCTAAGAATATTAGTTGATCCTGTTCCATTACTTTAAGATCTTCTTTTAATTTTAAAACCTGTTCTTTATTCCGTTCAATTAGTACCTTGGCATCGATTTTATCAGAAATCACATCCGCTAATTCACCATACTTCTCTTGATAGGATTGAAGTGTCTGACCACTCTTCCCATCCAAACGATTGAATTCAGCCTTTTTTTCATCCAACCGTGCGTGCATGGTTTCAATTTTTTCTTTTATGCTCTTCGTGTCAGCACTTAATGTTGCAAATTCTGTTTCTCCAACTTTATATAATTTTCCTTCATCGTATAACTGAGCAAGCAAAGAAGTACTAATTCCACGGTTAGAAATACTTCTTAAACATCGATTCATGCCATTAACGTAAGAGTTCACCAAATGATTCTTATCCTCTAAGTCGGTATGTTCTGTTTCAAAAGCAAGGCATATACCATTTAGCTTAGCCATCAACTCATCATCAGAGAGGTTAATTTCCTCATAATCTCCCTCTACATAATATTTCTGGTACTTTTCATCCCATAACACACTTAATTCTTTTAACGACGCATCTTTACTATCCATCCTACTTTGAACAGATTCAAGGTGATAGCTTGCAATGCGATACTCTTCTTTTATTGATTCTAACTGTTCTTCGAAATGTTCTTTTTTCTTAATTTCCTGCGTAAGAATGGCCTCATGTGATTTATTTTCTGTATCAAGACGTAAGAGTTCTTTTAAGCGTTCTAACTCAGACTCTAACTGAAGCATTTCCTCCTCTGTACTTTGAAGAAGTTGTCTGGTTTTTTCCTTCTTCTCTGATCGCCCATGCAATTCTCTTTTAATATCCATTGCCTTCTTTTCCAACGCAGCTAGACTTTGATTGTAAGAAAGAACTTCATCCTTTAACTTATGATATTTATCTACATACTTTAAAATAAATTCCTGTACTTGAGCCTCATCCGTTAAGTATGAAATTTCTTGCTCTTCGAAGCGTACTTGCAATCGCTTTACTTCTTCTAATTCTTTCTCTCTTACATTGATTTCTTGTTCTAGACGCTTATCATCAAAAAAGATACTTTGGTCTTTTGCCAATAAATAAACATATTCCGACTGCACAATGTCTTTTTGAAACGTTAATGCCCTTTCATCAATAATTGGTAACACAATATCATGAGATAGTTGATATAGCGTCTGTATCTCTGACTTAATCGCATCAAATCCTTCTTTAACTACAATGGAATACGGTAGGTATGGATAACGTTCTAAAAGAGATTTTTTCTCATCCCTGGAACAAGCTTGTAAGTACTCTTCTCCAGTTTGTAGTTGAATGCGTGCATTGACTTTAAAATCATCTTTTATCTCATGAAGTACTTTACTATTTGTTATAAATGATTTATCTCTTAGCCGTTTTATTTCTGTTTCTAATGTAATAATACGCTTCTTAACGTCCTCGAGATTACCAATATTCGTTTTATATTTTCGCTTAATTTCTTCCCTAAGTTCCAAATAATCATGTTTTCCATAAACAAGGCTTAGCGCTTCCACTCTTTTTTTAACGTCTTCATATTCATTAAAAAATGCCTCTGCTTCAAATATGAAGCTCTTTATGGAACTACTTTCATATTCACTTTTCGTTAATCCTATTTCCAATTCGCTGAATTCTTTTTCAATCTCAATGAGTGATGTAACTAATATTTTACGATAGTCCTTACAATGCTCTAATTTTATCTCATGTGATTTAATTTCATCACTTACATTTTCCGTGATGAGTAAGCCTAAGTTTGCCTTGAGTTTGCCGATTTGTTTGCATAACTCTACCGATTTTTCAGTCGCATGTTCCATCTTACTATCACTGATTGCGATCTCTTTCTCGATTAATCTAGTTTTAAAATCAAGATCTTGAACCTTTTGTGAGGAAATATTAATTTCATCCCGAAGTTTATGAATCTCTTCTTGCAATCTACCTTCTTTTTTTGAAAAGCGTTCCTTCAAATGATATGTTAGTGTATGAATCTCATCGATTAGACCAGTACTTTTATTCTTAATTACGGCAATCGCTTCTGAGATCTCATCTCGTTTTCTTTTTTCTTCTTGATACTCTAAGTAATCATTAACGCTTTCTTTTAAATTTAGCTGATCTTGTAATTCATGATAGCTAGCCTTAGCCTTACTAAGTTCCTCTTCCATGTCATTTAGTTTCATCCATAAGTCACTTGCTGCAGATTTATCGATGAAATATTTTGCCGACTCAATTGCTTTTGTTAATGTAAATAATTTCTCTTTATAAGATTCAATTTCTGTTTTGTTTAACTCGATGGCATCTATTTTTTTCTTTTTCAACTGACCCAAGTTAACATACATATGAACTAAGTTCTTTTCACAATGAGATAATTCTTGATATGTTTTTAAAATACCTTCCACGCGCTTAGAAAAATGATTTATGATTTCTATCTGCTTATCATAGGATGATATTTCTTCCTTCTTTTTTGAAAGTTCAAGCAACCTATCTTTTATATCAAGCAATGTTTTTGACATCATATCTGTTGCTTCGCCACTTCCAGATTTTAAACGGAATGATTTTTCTATGATTTCTTCAATCAATAGATCTTCTACAACTTTTCTAGTTGTTTTATAGTTGCTTTCAAAATATGTTCTTACATGACCCTCTGTCTTATTAATACCTCGGATTATTTCCCATTCACTCTCATACAGACCGTACTGGCTGATGAATGTTTGATACTCACCTTTACGATCAAATATTTTTACAATATATGAATTATCGCGTTCAAGATCTTTTAGATACTTTCTCAAACCACTATACGTAATTCTTTCTTTATTTTTTACTAAAGGTAAATTTCGAATATCATTTTCATTGTATTCTCGATAGAAAATACAATAATTAAAATATTCAATGGATGCCGTTTCCTTTGATGGGTTAAGTTCCGCTAAATTCCCGGTTGCCTTTCTTGCACAGAAACCCGTTAACATATATTTAAAGCCTTGTTTCATATCTTTTTGATCCAAATTCCACTCAATAAGCGAGTGGATGGTTTGGCTTCCATCACCTGTTCTAAATAATTTCTCTACAGGTTGTTTGTCATCCAATGTGCAATTCGGTAACACCGTTTGTAACATTAATAACATAAGGACACTTTTCCCACCACCATTGGCTAAATCGTAGAGTGTATTTTTCCCAAAAGGTTTCATGATAAAATCATCATAGGCCTGTGTTCCAAAATTGTATTTTACATTATTTACTCGAATTCGATTAATATTCGGCACCGGTGTTTTCCTCCTTCGTCATAGCTAGTTGCTCCATTTCAAACAAACGCCCACGCTCATCTTCAAAATAATTTTTAATAAGTGCATGAAAACGGTTCGTTGGATAATAACGCTCCTCAGCTTCTACCATTAAAGATTGAGACACTAAAAAATTAAATGTAAGTTTAACGAAAGAAGCTTTGTAACCCCTACCAGCACGCACTCCATTTGTATCCTCATTGCTCATGACAGGCAATTCATCCCAAGTAAGTGCTAATGTTTCAAAACTGTTTTCTTCTAGTTCATTTTTAACCATAATATTAAGATTTGATATTATATTTTTTAGCGAGTTATCCACTGAGTTTATTACATCTTCTAACTTAATGTATTCAGCAAATGTATACGTGGCAGAATCACTATAGAAATACGTCATAATGTTGTACATAATAAAATAGCACAAATAAAGTTCTTTGTTCAATCGAAGAGAAAGCATTCTTTTTAATTCTTCATTGCTGTATCCAAATACTCGGTTACGATCTCCCGAAGTTACATATAAACTATAGTTATAATTATATATATGTAAATTCATTTTTTTTAGCATAAGATCCACCATATCATTTACTTCACTATTTGAATTATATGCCTCATAAAGGCTTGCATTTTTACCAGACTCTAAACTAATTTCTTCGCCAACGATGAGAGCTGCAAAAATATCCATCGCCTTTTCAAGATTTTTATTATTCATCGTTTTTTAACCTTTCTATGTTCATGCTACTTTATTTCGGAACCCAAATTTCGCATTTTAAAATCAAATGTTTGATCGACATTATCATACTTCGAAGTTTGAGTTTATAATTTATACACGGATAAACTTAATATTGGATGTCGTAAAGCTACTTGTATGTTCTTGCAATAAAACCTGGTGGGTCAAAAGTTCTTCTTCTTTTAATTCTCCTTCACTGGTTAGTGATTCTTCACCAGATAGTACCAAACGGAATCTTATATTTTTATACCTCTCATTCTTTGGATCTTGCAAGAATTTAGATAACATCCCTTCAAAAAAGGTATCTTGATGTTCTAGTAGTTTTGATAAATCATACTCCTTTTTCTGACATAAATGAACCAAAAATGAGTAATAATCGCTATTTTTAAATATAACATCAAAATATTTCACTTCTAAAATAGAATTAAACTGTTTTAAATCAAAACTCTTATTCGATAATAAGGTATCTAATAAGGTCTTAACCATGCTATAATAATTCGTTTCTAATCGTTCATCTTCGATTTCATCATCATAGCGATAGCTTTCTTCCTTTTGTTCTCCGATTTGTTGCCCCTTCTCCTCTTCCTCTACTTGGCAGGATAAAAGTTCATCGATTGTCCCTATATAAAAACTCTTATTTACTTTAGGTTTTAACAATGGCATGGTAAATGTCGATAGCAATGCAGTATTATTTATTTCTTTTGCCTTCTCTAGATATAAATTAAAATCAAATGCATTTCTTAATCTTGAGTATTTATACTTGGATATTATCTCATCTGCTCTTCGTTGTAACTCTGTACAATCGCTTAATAACCTACCATGATTATCAATTGCTTTATTAAGCTCGACCTCTAACTCATAGATTTCCCCATACGTACTGTTATGATTTATATCCGTTTCATTTTGTGCCAATTGTTCTGTTTTTTCATATG
>CAJJLI010000032.1 GCA_905192625.1 uncultured Clostridium sp.
AGAAAATATGCTGCGAGGTATCAAACATGAATATGTTATATCAAAATGCCAGAGATTTTATATATCGAAATGCCAGACCACTGGACTATGTACGGTGGCAGTATCATTTTGAAAATGGGAGCAAACATGCTGTGTTAAATTCTTTGGCTTATTATCAGAATGCAGATGGTGGCTTTGGTCATGCACTTGAGCCTGATGCTTGGAATCCTAACTCTTCTCCAATTCAAACTTGGGCAGCTACAGAAATACTCCGTGAAATTGATTACACCGACAACACGCATCCAATTATCAAGGGGATTCTACTTTACCTTGGAAGTGGTAAAAATTTTAATGGTCAGTTCTGGTATAATTCCATCAAAAGCAACAATGATTACCCTCACGCTCCATGGTGGCATACCGATAGCGAAAGTTCCTGCCATAATAACTATAATCCCACCGCTTGCCTTTCAGGATTTATTATCCGTTTTGCAGACAAGGACAGTGACCTTTATAAACTTGGCTGTCGTATCGCTATTAAAGCCTTTGATCAATTAAAAGCCGCAGAAAGACAAAATGATATGCACACAACAGCTTGCTATATTCGACTTATGCAATACATAGAAGAAGCTGGAGAAACGGATATCATCGATTTAGCCACCCTAAAGGCTATATTGCTTGCCCATGTAAAAAGTAGTATAACCCAAGACACTGCAACATGGGAAAGATCGTATATCAGCAAACCGTCACAGTTTTTCAAAACCAAGGATAGTATTTTTTACGAAGAAAATAAAGCAATTGCCGAATATGAATGCGATTATATAGTAAATGCGCAGCTTGATGACGGTTCGTGGAATATTACCTGGAGTTGGAGCGAGTATCCAGAGGAGTGGGCAATCAGTAAAAATTGGTGGAAGTCCAATGGCATTATACTTAACTTACTATATCTAAAAGCTTTTGAAAAACTATAATTGAGAATAAAAGATAATAGTTCTCTAGATAATAGATGACTAGATTAATCCTATAACAGAAGAAAGTTGTACTTTCATATTTCATCAGGATATGCTATCAGAAGTGACTAATTTTCTTAACGAGCCTGCACATCCAAAATATCATGACATTGTTTTTTAATTAATCCTGCTCGTAAATAATTTACACAAAGAAGCTCTCTTGGTTTAAATCTTTTCCCAAGAGAGCTTTTTATACTTTAATTCTTTTTATTCCTCATCAAAATTCACATGATATACCTTATCTTTCACATGAATATCAATGTAAGATAGATTAAATTCTTCTTCTAGAACATCAACCTTATATTCATAAAAGATATCGTCCGTTTTCTTTGACATAAATATATAGCTACCTACTTCTTTGTCTTCAATTTCATCACATATTTCATCATAGATATCAAATCCATCGACTTCACCAAGATAGCCTGCTTTACGGATTTTGTCCTCTATCATTTGATATAATTCATCCATTAACTTTACATCTACCTTTCTATCGTTTTTCTGCTATTTCACTTGGTTTCTTGTAAATACTGTTTGCTGGTACAAATCCTCTAACGCTGGACAGTGGATAGATACTGCTATCACGTCCGATTACTGTTCCAGGATTTAATACGGAATTACAACCAACTTCTACACGGTCACCAAGAATAGCACCCATTTTTTTGAGATTCGTTTCAATTTTTTCATCCCATTGACGTATGGTTACCAATGTTTTATCCGATTTTACATTGGATGTAATGGAACCAGCTCCCATGTGAGCTTTATATCCAAGTATCGAATCCCCTACATAGTTATAATGTGGAACCTGAACTTTGTTAAATAAAATAACATTTTTTAGTTCTGTTGAATTACCTACCACAGCTCCTTCACCAACAATAGCATTTCCACGAATAAAAGCGCAGTGACGAATTTCTGCATCTTTTCCAATGATTGCTGGACCATGAATATATGCACTCGGTGCAACTACAGCAGACTTCGCAATCCATACATCTTCTCCAATTTTATTGTATTCTTCTAAAGATAAGGTTGCTCCTAACTCTAATATAAAAGTACTGATCTTTGATAGTGCTTCCCATGGATATGTAAGTCCATTAAAAATTTCAGAAGCAATTGTTTGATTTAAATCTAATAATTCACTAATCTGTAATTCACTCATATGATTTACAGCGAATTTTGCTTCGCTGATACCTCCCTTTTATTAATACGATTTTTATTAAGTTTTGAACAACTAAATAAGATAATTCAATTACACGAACATAATAAAATCTATAATACGAAATTATTTTATACCATCATACGAAGTTTTAGTAAAAATATTCATGTTATCTAAAATAATCTTAATTAGTTGATATTATTTTATATTTTGTAATCATCAAGATTTAATAAATCATCTAATAGTTCGAGTCTTATCGCTTATAATTCGATGCAGCCTCGTTAAAAAAGTAAAACAGTTGATTTTCATTATTAAGAGACTTTACACCTTCTGTCATCCGTTGCACAAAGCCATTTAACTTTTGAGTATACTCATCCTTCGTGATAGAACCTTCGGATACATAGGTTAATCCTTTTTCCCAACTTGCTGTCAATTCTGCATTTAGTAACGATTTAATCGAGGTATTTACAACATCATAAATCATTTCACCAAGTAAAGAAGGGGTCATAATTTGTGTCTTCTTATTTAGTGAAAGATAATCAATTTTAACGAGTTTGTTTAAGATTTCGGCCCTAGTTGCACTTGTACCAATACCACTACCCTTGATCTGCGCGCGTAATTCTTCATCTTCAATTAACTGACCCGCATTTTCCATTGCAAGAATTAAGGAACCAGAGTTATAACGTTTTGGTGGTGCTGTTTCTCCTTCTTTAATGCAGAAGGAATTCACATTTAGCTTCATTCCCTTTTTCAGTCCTTTGATTACTTCAAAGAAATCTAGTCCAAAACTATCATTGTCCCCATCCTCATCGTTTGAGTTTTCCTCTTGCTGTGCATTCGAATCTTTCTCTTTTTTTTCTGTAGTATTCCCTTGATATCCAGCTACCTTTAAATAACCTTCATCCACCATAACTTTGAAATTGGAAAAAAAGCATTCCGTATCAATCTTCGTTGTTAATGAAATCTTTTGATATACCGCTGGTGGATAAAAAATACTTAAGAAACGTTTTACTATCGTCACGTAAATTTTCTTAGCAGTAAGCGACAGTGACCCTAATGCTGAAAATCCTTGTCCTGTAGGAATTATGGCATAATGGTCAGTGATCTGTTTATCATTTACATAACGAGTTTTTGCAATGTTTTTATAAGAGCCTAGCTCTAATATTTCTTCTGCAAATGCCTTAAATTGTCCTAGATTTTTTAAACCACCGATGTTTTTATGAATTTCTTTAGCAACCGCAGTTGATAGTACCCTTGCATCGGTTCTTGGATAAGTAACCAACTTCTTTTCATATAACTCTTGTGTAAACTTTAAGGTTTCGTCTGGACTTATCTTATAAAGTTTTGAACATTCATTTTGAAGTTCCGCTAAGTTAAATAATAGTGGAGGGTTCTTATTCTCTTTCTTTTTCTCAATTTGAATAATTTCTGCTTGTAAGGTTTCTTCGGTATCTTTCTTTAATAAAGCCAAATAACTATTTTTATTATTCTCCTGCTTTGCCTCATATTCCGGTTCATAGCCAGTCAGCATCTCAACTAATTTTTCTGCATCTATTTTTTCACGAAATCCATTTTCTTTATAAAGCTTTGGAGATAAATAATATTTTGAACCTTCAACTGCTTTAAACTCTCCATCAAAGGGCTTCATAGATGTATCTAAGGATATTGTTACGCGGTAAAATGGTGTCTTTACAAAGGCACGAATCTCACGTTCTCTACGAACTACCATCCCAAGTACACAAGTCATAACACGCCCAACGGAAATAGCTTGTCTTTTTTCACTTTTCAAAAAATTATTGACTGCATTTCCATATTTTAAAGTAAGGACACGTGAAAAATTAATCCCCATTAAGTAATCTTCTTGAGCACGTAAATATGCGGCATCCGATAAATTATCATATGCGGATAATGGCTTTGCTTCTTTAATTCCTCGAAGAATCTCTTCCTCGGTTTGTGAATCTATCCAAACTCTGCGTTTTTCCTTCGTATTTGGAACTTTTGCCATCTGATCTACCAATCGATATATGTATTCTCCTTCTCGCCCAGAGTCAGTGCAAACATATATCTTATCAACATCTTTACGATTCAATAGGGCGGATACCGTCTTAAATTGTTTGCTTACATTTGGAATTACCTCATATAAATAATTCTTTGGCAAGAATGGAATCGTCTCAAGTGACCATCGTTTTAATGCCGGATCATAGCTTTCTGGGTATGCCATCGTTACCAAATGACCAACACACCAGGTCACTATACTATCCTCTGCCTCCATATAGCCATCGTGTTTTTTAAAACTTACCTTAAGTGCCTTTGCAAATTCTTGTGCAACGGAAGGCTTTTCTGATATATATAAGCTTTTTGACATGTATTCATCCAACTTTCTTTTTGTTAAAAAAACGTATTCGAAGAATTGAAATAGCTCTTTTTTACAACTCTATTCTTACTATTCTAACATACGATGAAGTTTTTGTGAAGTTATTCTAGGCTTTTAAAACCCTTCTCATATAATAATCAACGGGATTCCTTATCATCCCTTACCAAAATCATTGCATAATTAGGGAATGTCCCCTCCGTCCATGATCCAGTGATCCCTTTTGGATATTCTACTTCAATTGATGCAAAAATATTATCTGATTAAGAATCTCATCTACATAATTCTTTGTACTGCATTTTATCCTTTTATGATCATCTCCTATTATTCACTGAACTTTAAAGTGAGAGTAACTTGACTTTTTACGAATTTGTTAACAAAAAAATAATCATAGTAATAAATCGGTAGAAAAGATTTGCATCATTTTTAGAACTCATTAGAAATTACTGCATCATATAATATAAATCTATCATAGGGGATATCTATAAGCGTTAAATGAATAATACTTGAGATATAATAAATGATTGGATGTTTTTTAATAGGAACTTGAAAGAAAAAGTAAGAGTAGTACAAAAAGAATATTAATCTTATAAGATGCCTGATTTATAAAATGATGAATTTATTAAATGATTAACCTGAATTATTCATGCTGACCTTGTCAGAATGATACAATACCTTTTAATACTGAGTTTCATACATTTATTACTTTCACCTAAAAAGTGAAACCTAGATATAGAAAAAAGGCCTCTTCTTTGTTAAAATTTAAGTGCGACCCAAAATCAAACAAAGGAGAAACCTTATATGTCTAGTTTACAGGATTTACACTTAGAATGCAATAACCGTATTAAAATAAATTTTAATGGAGGAGAACTTTCCTCCGATTCTGGATTACTTTTACTCTATGAATATATAAATAAACTAAAGATCCCCTCTATCATTGCTGAGAATTTTAGCACTGATACAAAACAGCGTATTCATTCTGATTCATCCATACTTATGCAACGTATCTTTCAAAACATCGCTGGGTACTTTCAATATGATGATGCGGATGAATTGGCTTTTGATCCTATCTTTACTCAAATTCTTTCAAAAGAAAGATTGGCGTCTCAACCTACGATAAGCCGATTTATGAATCGTCTTGATGACATTTGTTTATGCAGATGGATGTTCTTCATCAGCTATTACGTGAGAAGATTTATCCTTATGAACATCCAGAACAGATCATTCTTGATGTCGACTCTACTTCATTGACTACTTATGGTTTACAAGAAGGTAGTAGCTATAATACTCATTATCAAAACGTTGGATTTCATCCATTGTTAGTATTTGATGGTTTAACTAAGGATTTATTAAAAGCTGAGTTAAGACCAGGAAATACTTATACTTCAAAGGATGCACATAATTTTTTGTACCCACTCTTATTGGAATATATGGATAGTTATGCAGATACTCAACTGTTCTTAAGAGGTGATAGTGGTTCCGCAAACGTTATCCTTTATGAAAAGTTAGAGACCAATGGTGTAAGTTTTGCTATTCGTATGAAGGAGCCAGCACGCTTACGTAAGATGGTTGAGGGTGATGTAAATGATTTTATAGAATCATTAAACAATAATCTTGTTGATTACGCTTGCACCTATACTGAATTCATGTATGCCGCTGATAGCTGGGCATATCCTCGTAGAATTGTATGCAAGATTGAAAAACCATATGGAGTAATGGTACCTAATCATACATTCATCGTTACAAATATGGAGCTTGCTGCCCAGGATATTCTACGATTTTATTGTAATCGAGGGACTATGGAGAACATGATTAAAGAAGCAAAACTAGGCTTTCATATGAATGCTATGCCAAATCATGACTTCATAACAAATCAAAATCGACTCCAAATCAATATGTTAACATATAACATATTCAATTGGTTTCGTCGAATGGTTTTACCAAAGAAGATGAGAATCTTCAAGTTGATACAATTCGTTTAAAGCTTATAAAAATAGCAGCAAAGCTAACGAAGAAATCACGCTATCTAATCTTTAAGTTATGCAGTAGTTGCCCTTATAAAAATGAGTTTAATGAAGTTTTATCAAAAATCCATTCACTAAGGCCACTACAAAGGTTATTAGAGTAGATAGTGAGTTGTACATTGGCAGTTAAAAAAGATAGTAATAATACCTTAGTTAAATTCCTTTCTTTTTAACTGTTTAATAAAGTAAAATAATAAAATCAAAGTAAAAAACAACGGGCTGATATAAAAATCAGTAAATTAACTTTGTTATTTACTTACATGAATAATTCAGGATTAATACAATCATATTTGATTTTCTATATTATAAAGAAAATATTGATTAGCACATTAAAGAAACAATAGTATGTATGTCTGCTATGTAAACGCATGTTACTGAACTTCATCATATAAAAAAATGAGTAATATAATACCTTATTTGTATCATTTTGTACGTAAATTGTACTTTGATATTTGGCAACCTACGTACAAGATACTAATTTATATTCTATTATATCGCCTATTACTCGTTGCTGTTGCCTCTTGAAATAACCACTTTTTAGCTAAAATTACTTTTGGACAACGAAACGCTTAACGCCTTATTATACGGGATTTCCCTCATAATATAATTTTTCCTTTGTAGAGTGAATAAATAATTCAGGTTTACAGAAATAGTTTTTTCACTTTATACTTTCTCAATTTTATTTTTTTTCAATCATAGATAGATAATCATTAAAACTCTGAATTGCATCTTTGTCACTTGGATTCATATAGATTGCGTTAAGCCCATTATACAAATCCAACTGTTTTTTATTAAAATCATCAAAATTTACAAGAAACTGATTTCTCATATAATTTTGTAAGATATCCAGTATATTACTCATTTCTGAATCTCTATACGAATATTGAGTTAAACTATACATCTGCCTTGCAGACTCAATACTACTTATCGTATTAGAATATAAATAAATTTTATCTGAGTCATTTCCCGTTGAATAATCAACGTTTAATCCACTTAAGATTTTATCCAAATCAGATAAATACTTTTTATTTGCACTATTTAATACGTCCTGCTTTTCATTATACACTTTTCCTAAAACTGTACACAAAATAATAATTATTAATGTTAATATAGAAAAAGTTAATTTATTAATTTTCTTAGGATTCATCAATTACTCCAACCTTTCATTCTCACTCTAATCTTAAAGGAAATGTTATTGCGCACTAAAAACATATCATCATTAATAAAAGATAATATAATTTGAAACAATCTAATACATTTTCTACGATAGTGTAAAATATTTTGTGTAAATAAAAATAGAGAAGTCCCATCTGACATGGTACAATGTTTAGCGACTAAGAAAAACATAACCAAGAAAGAAGGACTTCCCTATGACTAATAATAACAAAAATCAAAAAGAAAATCTAGACTTAAACTCTTTTTTTGAAGAGTATATTCTTGGTCTATTAAAACAAACCATGGAAACCTTGATGAAGGAAGAACTCACAAACGTTCTCCAGTACAGTAAATATAGCTACGAAGGACATGGTACTAGCAATTCACGCAACGGATACTATCCTCGTAATTATGATACCAAATACTGTATGATTAAGAATCTTAAAATTCCTCGTGACCGTAATAATGCGTTTGAACAACAACTCAATCCACCATATGCAAGAAGAGATGATTGGCTAGAAACCATTATCATTCGCATGTATGCAAGTGGAGTATCAACCCGTGAAATTGCTAACATCATTGAAAAACTTTATGGAAACTCTTATAGCGCAGCTACAGTGAGTAATGTCACTGATGTTACTCTTGAAGAAATTGAACAGAGGCATAAGTGTCCTCTTAAGAAGAGGTATAGTGTTATTTATATTGATGCTCTACACCTAAAACTTCGGAGGGATACCGTTTCAAGCGTCGCCGTTTACTTTATTTTAGGTGTCGATGAAGATGGATACTGTGAAGTATTAGACTTCTTCATAGGTGTAAATGAAAGTGCTTATGTTTGGGAAGATAATCTTCGCCTGATAAAACAACGTGGCGTAGAAAAAAGACTTCTCTTCGTCATGGATGGTTTAAACGGACTTGACGATGCTGTTCATAGAGTATATCCAAAAGCGGATATTCAACGATGTATTGTCCATAAAGTTCGTAATGCAATTCGTAGTATTCGTAAGAAAGATATCAGCGACTTTACAGCTGATTTAAAGGTTGTATATGAATCTCCCAATATAGAGCAGTGTAAGGCAGCTTTAGACGAATTTGCTGTTAAATGGAGTAAATCTTATAAACGAGTAGTGGAATCCTGGTTAAATGACGAGGACTTATTTACGTACTATAAATATCCTGTTTCTATGCGAAAATCCATCTATACAACGAATTGGATCGAGCGCTTTAATAAAGAAGTACGTCATCTTGTAAAAACTAAGGATGCATTACCTACAGAAGAAGCATGTATTAAACTCGTTTATTATAAAGTGATTTCTTATAATGAATTATGGTCTACAAGAAAGCTAAGAGGCTTTGCTTGTTCATCAGATATACTTCAGGATATGTTTACCCAAAGATATTCATAATCTATTTACACAAAATTATTGACGCTATCTTTTATACTCCTGTGAATTATTCCTAAAATCTAAGACATAATAAATATCATCTAATGTCCTTATTATTGCTGTTCCATTTATTAACTCAGATATTGATTGAACATTATCTTTAATATATTTTATGTGATTTCCTTTTTTATCTATTAAGTAACAATTATATTTCTTATCTATTACTAGAGCATATCCATTTTCATAAGAACTAGCTGCAAAATATTTATATTCGGTTATCTTTTCACCATTTGAATCAATATAATAATAATCCATAGAATCGTCATATACTGGACACAATTTGTCAGAAAACATTTTATCTGACATCACCAAGATTATTTTTTTTGTCTCTAAATTAATCATCCCAAATTGATCATTATCTACATAATAAATAATAGGTAATTTTTCATCTACAGTTATTTTATCAAAGATGTTATCAATAAGCTTATTTCCACTTTTATCTATAACAGTATATCCACCATCCACTTTAGCACTTGCTATCCCACTTTCATTAAATTGTATCGGGTCTTCAAACTTAAAATCAATAATAATATTAGTCTCTTTATCTATACAACCCCAATACCCGTTATACTTTGCCGATGCTAAGCCATTTGAGAACGACTTCATATCATCAAACTTAAATGGTATAACTACATTATTACTCTTATCAATCCCCCCCCCATTTTTCATTTTTCATAACCATACTTACCCCCTCTGAGTAAGCATATGCCATATCATAGTCATAAGATTTAATCTGTGGATTTGATATATCTGTAAATCCAAATTTATCTGTATCATTATTATGTAAACGTACTAGCCCTTCACTAATAATTGGTATATTTTTGTAACTAAAAGGTATTAATTCATTCCCAGCAAAATCAATGATGCCCCAGTTACCATCTTTCTTAACTGTAATTCCTTCATTTTGATTTATAGGTAAATAATCTTGATACTCTACTTCTATTATAATCTCTCCTTTTGAATTCATAAATCCCCACAAGGAATTATATGTATCTTGAATAGGAATTAAGTCCTCTGAAAAAACTTCAAACCAAGCTACGAGCTGAGGTGAACTATACTTTTCAGATATTTCTGTTAATTCGAAAGAAGGGGTTTTTCTGCAAGAGCACAATATTAATAACAACGCAAAGTACATAATAACATTTCTAATTTTCATCCAATCCTCCTATTACTAAATTAGGGAGCACTATTAATGCCCCCTATAAATTATCTTATATGTTGAACATGAGTATTATTTTTAGTCCAACTCTTACTTGGTGTAATTGATAAGGATGGTCCAGACACATCAATACTGATAGATACGTCAGCACTCATAGAAGTATAAGAAGTTAATCCATATCCATCAAAGATTGTCAAATTAGAGACGTTTGGCTCTGCATATACAGAGAGAACACTATAATTTGAGTATACACCGGAATATACGTTATAATCAAAAGCATATCCATCAGCATTTTTGCAAGATGGCTCATAATAATCTGTGATATTATTTTCTGTTCCTGTAGATGAATATAATGTGTATTTATGATATGCAATAT
>CAJJLI010000033.1 GCA_905192625.1 uncultured Clostridium sp.
CTGATGATTTTAATGATGTTAAGGGACAAGATCATATAGTAACAACATTGAAAAATCAAATAAAAGCGGACCGTATAGGGCATGCATATTTATTTTGTGGTACAAGAGGTACTGGTAAAACGACAATTGCAAAAATACTAGCAAAAGCAGTAAATTGTGAGCATCCTGTAGATGGTAACCCATGTAATACGTGTGCAATGTGTAATGCAATCAAAGCGCAGACATCAATGAATGTAATAGAAATTGATGCGGCTTCTAATAATGGTGTTGATAACATTAGAGAGATTGTAGAAGAGGTTCGATATTCACCAACGGAAGGCAGATTTAAGGTATACATCATTGATGAGGTTCATATGCTTTCTGCAGGTGCGTTTAATGCCTTACTAAAGACTTTGGAAGAGCCTCCCTCCTATGTTATTTTTATCTTGGCAACCACGGAGGTTCATAAAATACCTATAACGATATTGTCTCGTTGTCAAAGATACGATTTTAAAAGAATATCTGTAGATGAGATAAGCTTACGTTTAAAGGAGCTGACGGATAAGGAAGGTGTTTTGACGGAAGAAAAGGCGATACGGTACGTAGCAAGAGCTGCAGATGGCTCTTTACGTGATGCTCTAAGTTTATTGGATCAGTGCATTGCTTTTTATTTAGGAAAGACATTAACTTATGACAATGTGTTAGAGGTACTAGGGACAGTCGATGTTGAGGTGTTTGCAAGGTTATTGCGATATATACGTAAGGGATCTGTTGCGGACTGCATCGCTGTATTAGAGGAAATGATCGTTACTGGGCGAGAACTTACTCAATTTACTATCGATTTCACATGGTATTTAAGAAATTTGCTATTAGCTAAAACGTCGGATGATTTAGAGGATATATTAGAGGTTTCGACGGATCAATTAATGTTATTAAAGCAAGAAGCACAAAGTGTTGATGCTGAAACATTAATTCGGTATATTCGTATTTTTTCTGATTTATCCAATCAAATAAAATATTCTACTCAAAAACGTGTTTTAGTTGAAGTAGCCTTTGTAAAGTTGTGTAAACCAGCGATGGAGACAAATTACGATTCAATTGTAAATCGTTTGAGAAAAATCGAAGAACAGTTAGAGAATGGAGTATATAAGGCACCCCAAAAGCAAATAACAGAAGAAGTTAAAATAGAAGAAAAACCGGTAGTACTAGAAAAGGCGATAACAGAGGATTTAAAAGTAATTGCAAAAGGTTGGAAATCAATCTTAACAAAGATGCCGCCGCTTGTAAGAGTTGTTTTGATTAGTGCTAAACCAACCCCTTTAGAAGATAATAGACTTATGTTATTATTTAATAATGAAATAGATAAGGATATTATCGATGCAGATGAGCATATAAAGGATATACAAAAAGCAATAGCAGAGGTAACCGGTAAGGAAGTAGAAATACAAACTAAGCTAGTAAGTGAAGGAGAATCTATGGATGATTTTCCAGATCTAACAAAAATAATAAAGAATATTCCGATTGAATATGTGGATTAATTGGAAACAGGAAGGAGTTTTTTTATGGCGAAAAGAGGAGGATTCTCAGGAGGAATGCCTGGTAACATGAATAATCTGATGAAGCAAGCACAAAAAATGCAAAAGCAGATGGAAGAAACAACAAAGGAAATGGAAGAAAAAGAATGGGAAGCAAGTGCTGGTGGCGGTGCTGTTACCGTTAAAGTTTCTGGTAAAAAAGAGGTTGTATCCGTGAAACTATCCAAAGAAGTAGTTGATCCGGATGATGTTGAGATGCTAGAAGATTTAATTGTTGCGGCAACAAATGAAGCATTAAGAAAGATGGAGGAAGAATCCTCTCAGGCTATGAATAGCATCGCAGGAGGTCTTGGAAACTTCGGAGGCCTTGGAGGATTATTCTAAAACTATATTAAAAATAAAACAAAATGTAAGGGCTGTCGTAATATAGATTTTCCTTATGTAGATTCTATAGGTTGGTTTTGCTATAAAATAACTTTGTTCTTATAAAATAAAAGTTATAATTTATTGCTTTCAATAAAAGTATTAGAATCCTACATAAAGAGTTCTATATGTGATGGCCTTTATTTTTATTAGCATTTAAGCCTTTGTCGACGCTAAGAATCACTTGAAAATCATAGGTATTTCAAGTATGATTAAAAAAGAGATTTAGGATTAAATAAATGATTAGAGGTATTCGTGTGAATTATTATAGTAGTCAAATAAGTAAATTAGTAGAAGAACTAGGGCGGCTTCCGGGAATAGGATCAAAATCTGCGCAACGATTAGCATTTCATATTATTAATATGCCAGAAGATCAAGTGAAAAGATTGTCGCAAACAATCATTGATGCAAAAACAAATGTATGTTATTGCAAAGAATGTCAAACCCTAACGGATAAAGAACTTTGTCCGATATGTGCCAGTGATAAGAGAAATCATAGAATTATTATGGTGGTAGAAAGCACAAGGGACCTTGCGGCATACGAAAAAACAGGGAAGTATGATGGTGTATACCATGTACTACATGGTGCAATATCTCCTATGTTAGGCATTGGTCCAGGGGATATCAAACTAAAAGAATTGATGTTAAGACTCCAAGGAGAAGTAGATGAGGTTATTATTGCTACAAACTCTAGTTTGGAGGGCGAAGCAACTGCAATGTATATTAGCAAGTTGGTGAAACCAGCGGGGATAAAGGTTAGTAGAATTGCAAGTGGAGTTCCTGTTGGAGGGGACCTTGAGTATATCGATGAGGTAACATTACTTAGGGCGCTTGATGGAAGAGTACAATTATAATTTTATGTTGATAAAATTATAAAAGAAAAGCGTTGGGTCTAGAGGAGGCAAATATGGCAGAGGATAAGGTGCTAGCTGGTGGTATCGAGACTCTTTATGCTATGAAAGAAAGTTTACTAGAGCTTGAAGGATATAAAGAGAAAAGCTTAGAGTTAGCAAAAGAAGAGGAACAGTTAGAAAGAGCAATTCTAGCAAAAGAAAAGGCAATCGAAGATGAAATTAATGAAGTTACTAAAAAAAGAAAAGATGAGATTGAGCTTTCTTTTGAAGAACAAATAAATAAAATTAAAACGAGAATAAAAAAAGTAAAAAACAAAAAGGACAAGTTAAAAGATTCAAAAATTTCGAAGCGAATTGAAATCGAAACAGCAGAATTGATTGAAGAAAGAAGACAATTAAAAGAAGAAATGAAATCTATATTTCGTATACACCATATTTCACGACTTCATAACAATGAATTTTATTATTCTATTTTTATGCCGCAGGGGTTGCGTGATTTACTTGTAATAGTTATTACGATTTTAATTTGCTTTTTATTCCTACCAGTCGGCATTTATCATTTCCTTTTGCCGCAAAAATTTATATGGATCGTCCTTACTTATTTTATAACGGTAATCGTATTTGGAGGAATCTATTTTAGAATCAATCATGTGACCAAAGAAAAGAATCAAGCAGGTGCTAAGAAACTAAAAGATGTACGTAAAAGATTATTGCAAAATGCGAGAAGAATTAAAGCAATTGAAAAATCTATTCGTAAAGACAAAGATGAGAGTGTATATGGACTAGATAAGTATAATAAAGAAATTGCCCAATTGGAATCTGAATTTATTAATATTACAGAGGAAAAGAAAACTGCACTAGCAGATTTTGAAGCAAATACGAAACTAATTATTTCAAAAGAAATTAAAGAACGCCAGAAAATTGAATTGGATGAATTAAAACGAACCTATGATAAAGTGTACGAAGAACAACGCAATGCAGAAGAGAAAGTAACAAAGTACTCCCTAGATATCTCAAGAAATTATGAATCGTTTGTGGGAAAAGAAAACATGTCCATAGTAAAAATTGAACGATTGATTGAGATAATGGAGACGGGTGAGGTTAAAAAAATATCAGATGCAATTGCAGTTAGTGGTAATTCCGATGATTTAATAGATAAACAATAATTTTATATAGTGAATAACAGGCAAACATAAAAAAGCTTCCACATGTGTAACGTAAAGATCGGCGTTACAGTGTAGAAGCTTTTTTATGGATATAATTATGTTAATACTGCAACTGACGCATGCAATGTCGTATACCATGATAAATATTATCTACTAGAGACATAACAACACCTAACCTAGTCGTCTGTAAAAGCATTTGGTCAAACATTCCAGAAAGGTTAACGATACCTGTTACAAATAAGTCGCCTACGTAAGGTAAGTCTTTATCAACTCCTGCGCCAGGTTTTAATGGCCCCTCACCTAAAGTAAAATAACCAACATGCGCCGCTTTTCCTAAAGAGGCATCGATTGCTATGACAAGGGGATTTTTATGATCTTTATAAATTTTATCTACGGTTTCTTTTAAGTTTTTTGCATGTACAGGATGTTCTAATGTTCCATATACAAGGTAATCAGATGAGTTTAGAATAGATAATTTATAACCAAGTAGTGGGCCTAGACAATCTCCTGTTGCCCGATCGGAACCAATGCATAAAAAAATAAGTGTTTTTGTAGAGTAGGAATTGATTTGTAATAAATTTACCAAGGTATTACTAAATTCCAAAATTGAGTGATGTTCTTTGGAATTAAAGTAGAATATTTTTTTGTCCTTTTCAAGATATTGTTTCAAATTTAAAAATCCACCTTTCTTAGGTTTTATAGAAAAATTATTGTCTTACTTAATCATTGAATACATATCTATTACAAAGTATTTCCAATCATGGAGAATATAGACATAAAAGATTAAGATGAAATAATCGAATTTTTGACAATATAGAGTTCGAATCGATAAAAAAAAGATAGAATTATTGAGAAAAAATCTAAGGCTTGATGAAATCCAGAGAAACAAAGCGATAGGTTGTTATAGGAATGGTAATTTATTTTGACAAAAACAGCAGATTTCTTATGTTAGGATGCTTTTATTAGAGTAAAAAAGGACTAGGATAGGAGGATGCTGTTCATATGATTGAAAATATATATAGCTCTGATAAGGGGAATAATTCGCATACTGGTAAATCCAATAATAAGATTAAAACACCGAAGAATGTTAGACAAATTGGAAAAATAGGAGATAGCCTAAAAATATATGTAGAGGACTATGTAAAAACATATACAAGGCAATTGGCTGAAGGGGAGTATGCACAACGCTGTGTTGCTATTTTAATTGGGGAGTATCGTATTATAGATGGTGTCAAAGACGTCTTTATTTATGGTGCAATAGGGACAAGCGAAGCTTATGATGGTGAGAACATTCAGTTTACAGAGGGAATATGGACAAGTACATATGAAATGATTAAACAGTATTTTCCGGATGGAGAAATCGTTGGTTGGTATTATGGTGGGACAAGTTTTGGACTAGAAGAAACAAAACGGTTACAACAAGTGCATCTTGATAATTTTGCAGGTGGAGATAAGTTATTGTACACCTATGATATTTTAGAGAGGGAAGATAACTTTTACTTGTATGTAAATGGAGCTATGGTTTTGCAACCGGGATATTATATATATTATGAGCGAAATGATGAAATGCAAAGCTATATGGTAGAACATAAAAAAGTAAAACAAGAGGAAATATTAGTTGAGGATCGTGCAATCAAAGAAATAAGAACTAAATTGAAAGAAAAGCAACAAGCGCCAACCAACGAAAGTGAGCAAAAAGCGGTTATGCGCCTTACGTATGCGGCTGGTACATTAATCATGATTGTTGCTTTGGTTGTTATTGTGACTATCATGAATAATAGTGAAAAGATGAAAACTCTTGAAGAAGCTTTAAATACAATAAGCAATCGTCTGGCTATACAAAGCAACGATGATAATGTAAATGAACATAGTAGTGTAGGTGAAAATATATTTGATATAGATGGAGAGGATGACGAGAATAGTATCCCAGCTTCCAATACCAATGGAGTAGAAAGTGAGGATAATTCAGAAGACTCGATGCAAGCAAGTGTTACGCCAGCTACGGATAATTTAGAATCAAAGACAGAAGAAAAAAATGATGGATCGGGTGAGAAAGAAGATACGATCACCAAGGGCGATGATAGTCAACAAATAACACCGACACCAACTACAATACCAACACCAACTACAATACCAACACCAACAACAACAGAAAATAGTTCGAATGGTGAAAATAGTAATGTTACGGAAAGTGCAGAAGGAACGAATACAGATACGGATCATCAGGCGGAAGCTAACACAAACGGTGAGGGTGCTAAAGATTCAAACACATCATCCGATGAATCAAAGGAAACCAGCACGATAGATTCGTCGAAACTAAGAAAGTATACCGTAAAATCCGGAGATACCATTGCAAGTATTTGTCTAAAGTTTTATGGAGATTATAAAAACATGCAAACAATCAAGGAATTAAATCAATTGGTGGATGAAAATAAAATTATTGAAGGACAAGTGTTAATAATTCCATAGTTATTTTAAAATATATTGAAACTTGCTATGCTTATAATGAGAAAAAGAGTAGTGCTTATTTTATTAAAATAGAGTATAATCGAAAATAGGCAAAAAGAAACATATATGAGAGGTTACAATGGAAAAAATCAAGAGGGGCAATTTAAGAGCAGATGAACTGAATAAACAAAAGAAGAAAAAAAAGAAAAAGATTCGAGTAACAATTGTTTTAGCAGCGGCAATTATTATCGCAATTGTAATTGGTCTATACATATCCTATACAAAATTAAAGCCTTTTAGTAGTTATGAAACAATGCATACAACTGAATTAAGTAATACATCCGGGAGTACGTATTTGTCTTATAAATCAGGAGTAATTAAGGTTACAAGAGATGGCGCAGAAGCATTGAATGCAGACGGTAAAGTAATATGGAATGTAAGTTATAACATGAAGGATCCAATTGGTGTTGTTTGTGGTAATTATGCAGCTATAGCGGACCGTGGTGGTAAAACGCTTATAATTATCAATGGTCATGGAGAACAAAATCAAATTAAAACGAAATATTCCATTGAACAGATTGAGATTGCAATGCAAGGTGTTACGGCTGTATTAACGAGCAATGTAAAAGAAAACTATATCGACATTTATAGTTTTGATAGTCAAAGTATTATAGCTACTAGAAATACCAATACAGATAAACATGGATTTCCAGTAGAGTTAGCAATTTCCCCAGACGGTAAGAAGTTAATCACATCTTATATTACTATTGAGGGAGATGCAATAAAAAGCTGGGTTACTTTTTACAATTTCTCAGAGTATGGAAATAATTTAACAGATAAAATCGCAGGCACTGTTTCATTTGACAACATAATACCGGAAATTAAATTTCTTACAAATGATTTGATTTGTATATATAAGGATAACGGATTTATATTATACACGATGAAGGAATTGCCAGAGGCGGTTGCAATTGAGGATGTAAACGGAGAAATTGAAAGCACTTTTAATAATAGTAGTATGTTAGGATTTGTTTTGCGTGAAAAAGAAGCAGGAAAGAAAAAACTAGTTCTTTATAATTATTCAGGAAAGAAGGAGTTAGAGGAGGATATTCAGGTAGAGTATGAAAAAGTTACAATGACAGACAAAGTTATAGTCTTTTATAGTCAACTCTCAAGTGAATTTTATAGTCTAAAGGCAAGACCTTTATTTACGAATACCTTTACTCAAAATATAAATTATATTCTTGCAACGGATGATGCCAAACAACTATTGTTAATCAGCGATACCGAAATGAAACGCGTACAATTGAAAGGGACAAAGGAGGAGTAAAATGAATTTATTAGGGGCTATCGTGCTGGCTATAATTATACTTAGTGCATATAAAGGAATGAAGAATGGTCTTATAAAGACCGTGTTTTCAATTTGCTCTATGGTGATTGCATTGCTTTTAACGTTATGGTTAAGTCCTTATATCAGCAAAGTGGCACAATCAAACGAGAGTGTGTTTAATTACTTTTCACATCAAGTTGAAAAGGCAATTCCCACAGAGAATATAGGATCAAAAATTAGTGACCAAATAAATTTTATTGATAATCTACCCTTACCAAAGCCGTTAAAGACGACTATTATTGAACATAATAATACAGATACCTATGTAGCCTTGGCGGTGGATAATTTTGCATCTTATGTTAGCCATTCAATTGCATCTATAATTATAAACGCAATTGCTTTTGTAATAACGTATTTAGTAATTACGATTGTTTTAAGAGTCTTAAGTACGGTGTTAGATATTATTAGTAAATTGCCGATATTGCACCAAATTAATAAGCTTTCGGGACTTATTGTTGGCTTATTTCATGGTGTAATCATCGTATGGATTCTGTTTGTATTTATTACTGCATTTGCAAGTACAGCAATGGGACAGAAGGCATTTGCAATGATTAATGATAGTGTAATATTGTCGTATATATATAACAATAATATTATTCTTCAATTTATTACCAATATATCAAAGGTTTTATTTTAAAACTAAGAATATAGTATAACTTGCTTATTAAAATTGAATTGATAGGAAAATGTTTCGCATTAAGAGTAAAAAAAGAAATAGAACAGTTAAACTATAATAATTGGGGATGTCTTAAGATGGCGCTCATATTCAATGCTTATGCTTAAGTTTGTTAATAACATATAAAGCATAAATGTAATATTATGAGCGGCTAGTTTAAGGCATCTTATTTTTTATAATTTTAGGAAAGACTTAGTTAATAGAAAATTTTAGAGTAAAGTCCTCAAGTTAAAAAAGCCACTACGTGCAAAAATGCGCACCTTGTGAGGTTGAATATATTGGTACGAAAAAGACTTGGGCGCGGAGAAAATACATTGCATATTTTTGCTCTCTTTTAGAAATTATGCTTGATAAAGTAGAAATATTAGGTTAAAAATGTATTTATACACGAAAGAAACTACCCAATTTTATAGTAGCTCTTTATAGAGTGTTTCTTTGATGATGAGACGGTTCCTTAGATTAACAACAAAGCAAATAACTATAACTTGAAATTCTTTAAAGATTGGAGTATACTGGCCGTGTAAGCACTTACATTTATTTTTATGATGAAATAAGTGTAAAAAGCAAGTAGAATGATCTGGTTGCTGCAACAATCAAAAAAGATTGTTGTCATGTATAAACAAAACGTAAAGGAGTAATAGAAATGAACGAAGTATTAGAACGTTTTCAGAAATTAGGCATTATCCCAGTAGTAAAAATCGACAATGCAAAAGATGCAGCACCTTTAGCAAAAGCATTATGTGAAGGTGGTCTTCCAGTAGCTGAAGTTACATTCCGTACAGAAGCAGCAGAAGAAGCAATCCGTCTAATGGTAGAAGCATGCCCAGATATGTTTGTTGGTGCAGGTACTGTATTAACAACAGAACAAGTAGATAGAGCAGTTGCAGCAGGAGCAAAATTTATTGTTAGTCCTGGTTTAAATCCTAAGATTGTTAAATACTGTATAGAAAAAGGGGTTCCTATTACACCTGGTACATCTAGCCCAACAGATATTGAACAAGCAATCGAATTAGGATTAGAAGCAGTTAAATTCTTCCCAGCAGAAGCATCTGGTGGTCTTGCAAAGATCAAAGCTATGGCAGCTCCATATGTAAACATGATGTTTATGCCAACAGGTGGAATCAATCAAAAGAACTTAATTTCTTACCTTGATTTCCCTAAAATTTTAGCATGCGGTGGCAGCTGGATGGTTAGTGAAGCTCTAATCAACTCAGGTGAATTCGATGAAATTAAGAAATTAACTAGAGAAGCAGTTAACACAATGCTTGGATTCGAATTAAAACACGTTGGAATCAACGCTAAGAGTGAAGATGAAGCAGATTCAGTAGCTACTTCTTTTGAAAAATTATTTGGCTTTGCTAAGAACGTAGGAAATAGTTCTATCTTTGCTGGTAGTGCAGTTGAAGTAATGAAACAACCATATCTTGGAGCAAATGGTCATATTGCTATTCAGACAAACTATATTGAAAGAGCAGTATACCACATGGAACTTCAAGGATTTGAATTTGATAAAGAAACTGCAAAATATAAAAATGACAAAATGGTTGCAATTTACCTAAAAGGTGAAATTGGCGGATTTGCTGTACATTTAGTTCAAAAATAAGAATTTAAATTATATTTAGTGGTATAATAAAAGGTGTATAGATAATATCGTTGTTAACTAACAAGGTATTTATTTCTATGCATCTTTTTTATGTTTCATGTGGGAAATGATATATTGCTAAGTCTAAGTAAATCGACCTGGTACAAAGAATACATTTGGCTTATTTTTTCGTTTATAAAGGGGCGCATTCATTCTTTCTTGCTTACCTTTTTCGGTATATTAACGTTTATATTTAGGTAAGTGAAGAATAATCGTAAATTATAAATTATAATTCATAAGGGGTTTGATCCGAGGGAAAAATAATCTTTTTACTTGTAATAAAGGTAGTATTTAAGCGTATATGCAGTAGATTTAAAAAAAATGATAAAAAAGTTTAAAAAAAGTGTTGACATACTCTTTGAGTGGTGATATAATCAATTTTGCTGATGCGGCAAAGAAACATAAAGCAGACAGCGAGATGATAAAGTAATTTATGATTGATAAGTTACTAAGAACATTGATAACTGAACAGTGAAACAACCTTGAAATTCGTTGAGAATAAAAA
>CAJJLI010000034.1 GCA_905192625.1 uncultured Clostridium sp.
TTAAAAAGCGCCTTTGGACTGGACGCTGTTGCTGGCGGTATTCTTGGATCCATCATAATATCCATGCAAAAAGGTATTGCACGTGGTATTTTCTCCAATGAAGCTGGTCTTGGTAGTGCACCAATTGCAGCCGCTGCTGCTCAAACAAAAGAACCAGTTCGCCAAGGATTGGTGTCCATGACTGGTACCTTTATTGATACAATCATTATTAGTACACTTACTGGCTTAAGTATCGTTATTACAAATTCTTATAATATTGGATTAGAAGGTGTTTCCGTAACAACCAATGCCTTTAAACAAGGATTGCCTTTTAACGCCACCTTAAGTTCATTTATATTAATGATGTGTCTCGTATTCTTTGCATTTACTACAATTCTTGGATGGAATTACTACAGTGAACGCTGCCTAGAATACTTAACTCATACAAATCAAAAAGTTGTAAAAACATATCGCTGGATCTATATTCTTGCAGTTTTTATCGGGCCATTTATGACGGTAAGTGCAGTTTGGACCATTGCAGATATTTTTAACGCACTTATGGCTCTACCAAACCTAATCGCTTTATTTGCACTACACCGCGTCGTTATTTCTGAAACACGATTATTTTTAAAGAAAACACATTCTTAAAAAAGATTGTATAGCATATTTATCATGAGACAATAACGTTACACGCAGATACATCCTGAAACACAAGAGCATCCTTTGCAAAATACAATATTTTGCAAAGGATGCTCTATTAATTTCTTTCTATTTTAATTCCTTTATTGAATTCTCTTAGACTGTCAAAAACCCTGCTTACTTTATACAAATGGCAAATTACAAAAAGCCTCGTGCTTCGATTCTATAGACGCATTCGGTCTTTTGCTTTATTCAAATTGCTGATATAATGTTGAAAAGGGATTTTAACACTTGATCAATTTTTTCTTAATTTCCTATCATATTTCTTACTTCTTCAATTTCTTTTCGTATATCTCGCTCTGTTTCATGGAATAAAAGCCCTTTACTATATTTAAAGTATGACTCAGAACCATGATCACTTATAAATTTCATACTATAATAATTTGCAGTTAATTCTGTTACAAAAACAACCATTTCAGCACTCTCAGCAAAAACTTGTTCCATAAAATCAAATGCAGAATCTAGCATCCCTTTCGTTTCTTCAATCGTCGCCTTACGGTCATCTACGGTTTGATTAAAGCGTTCACGAATTTTATTCATCGCTTCTTCATTTGTGCGAATACTTTCTTCTCTTATCATTTGGCCATACACTTCCAATGTCTGAATTACATGGCGATAGCACTCTTCTTTGTTACGATCTAGTAACCCAGCTACTTTCTTCTCGTCAAATAAGGCTTCACGTTTCAAAATCAAATCAGAAATTGTATCTATTGGAGTAACTTCCTGATTTAATAATTTTGATTGCAAATTCTTTAGTACTACAAACAATTCCGTTACATAAGAATCGATGGTATAAGACTTATAGAAATATTCGGATAGCTTACTTAATAATAAACCAACTACACTTAATTTCTCATCAAATGGTGCATCTTGTAATTTCTCTTTTGCGAGAGGGGATATATTGCCCCTTAATATTTCTTCCATTTGGTAATCGCTTTGATATTTATAATATAAATCTAAATAATTAGCAAAATCTTTTGCAACTCTTTCGTGTTGGATATATTGATATACCACAGCTTCATCAATTGGGATATTCAACTGCTCATACACTTCAATAATATTCGATAGATCTTCCCAACCTCTTGCTGTAACGAATCTTGCCCCATCAATTGTTGTTTCAATCAAATAAAAATTCTCTTTCTTAATTTCAAGGTAAGAAAGAATTGCACCATGTACCCCTTGCTTATACGCATACTCTTTCCATACGGAATAATCAACGCTAACATCTATTTTTTTCACACGATCTAGCGTTACAATATCAAATTCACGCACGGATTTATTATATTCTGGAGGATTTCCAGCAGCTACGATAATCCATCCTTTCGGGACTTTATGACTACCAAAGGTTTTTCCTTGTAAAAATTGTAGCATTGTAGGCGCTAAGGTCTCAGAAACACAGTTAATTTCATCTATAAATAAAATGCCCTCCGTCAATTTGGTTTCTTCAATTTTGTTATATACAGAGGCAATTATTTCACTCATTGTATATTCTGTGATTGAATATTCCTTTCCAGCAAATTCTTTTTTTTCAATCAGTGGTAAACCAATTGCGCTTTGTCTTGTATGATGTGTAATTGTATAAGATACTAGGCCGATATTGCATTCTCTGGCCACTTGCTCCATAATAGCAGTCTTACCTATTCCCGGAGGTCCCATTAAGAAAATAGGACGTTGTCTTACCGTTGGAATTTTATATTCTCCATAACTATCTTTTAAAAGATACGCTTGTATCGTATTTTTTATTTCTTCTTTTACTCTCTTTATATTCATTTGTCCTCTAACCTCTTTCTAACTAGAGTATGGCTTATTGATACGACATTATATCCTCTGAACTTAAAATCAATTTCATTGCCCAAGATGGTACATTTGCATCCGTATAATCATCTTTTAAAAATAGAAATGCAACATCATAGTTCGGTCTTTTTGTTGGATACGTACCAAATCCATCTGTAAAATATATCATACCTTTTAATTGTTTCAGTTCTCTCTTATGAATCAGTTCATCCACATACTCAAACACTGGACGAAAATCCGTTCCACCAAATCCATGAAACGTAAGCTCTTTCATATATTGTTCAAATTCTTCCATATTACGAATGATTGTATCATCTTTGATTTCCATATCGCATTGTATTATGTGTATCTGTACCTTTTTTAAAAAGCTCTCTGTTGTTCTTAGTACAGCATAGGTTTGTTCTAGGAACTTTTGCACTACTTCCCCCGAACAGGAACCCGAAGTATCAATGGCAATTACAAACTCTTCAATCTTTTCTTCTTCCTTATATTCAAGATGCTCCATCAACGGCATGTTACCATACGTCTGTATCCCATAATGATAAAATCCGTAATCAAAAGAATCGGTATCTACTTGCATTACCTCTTTTTGTACCGCAAATTTTCTTAAAAAGTTTTTATAATCATAACGTTCTCGAAGTTCAACATTCAAAGCCTTTTGTAATTTAGATGTCTCATTACCAATTTGATAGGAGAAAGTCTCTAGATTGGTCTTCATTTTATCACCAATCTTGTTCCACTCTCTTAATTTTTCTTGCTTTCTTTCCTGCTCAAGTCTGTTTTGTAGTTCACTATTTTTCGATAAATTCTCGGAACCATTCTCTTTTTCACGATTATTATTATTTGTGTTTTCTTTTATATCCTCTTGTGTGTTTTCTTTTACTTTTTCATTTTCTTTTATATTCTCTTGTGTATTATCTTTTACTTTATCATTTGGATTTTCTTTTGTTTTATCTTTTGTATTGTCTTTGGTATTATCTTTTGTATTCTCTTTTGTATTTTCCTTTGATTCATCTTTTGTATTTTTTTCTGTTTCGTTTAAATTTTCATTCTCATTTTCACTTTTATTTCTTTCCTGATCGTTGGATTCTTTTTTACTTGATTCGTTTTGTTCCTCGTCTTGATTGGGATTTTGACCTGCCAGAGACTCATTTCTTTTCTGTTTCCAGAATATATGATCATCTGATAAAAATTCAGTGCTTAATCGAACAAAATCCGCATAAGGCATTTCATCCTCCATAAGGACTTTATAAATTCCCTCTGCATTCAAAACTTTCAAACGTTTTTCCAATCCATGATATACTTCTTCTCGGTAATCACTCACAACCCTTGTAACTGCCTTATAGTCTAATGAATCGATGATATATTCCGTTGCAATATCACATGCAAGATTCCATTCTTCTTCCTCTTTTTCTTCTGCTTCATACATATGCCGAAATATGCAATGTAAGATCATATGAAGATACGCACGATTAATAAGTAGCGGCTGATTTTCATAACGCTCCATTAAAAATCTAGGATTGTAATAAATATTCACCCCATCCGTACCTACAAAAAAAGTTGAAAGATTAAATTCATATGCAAGTGCATTTAAAGCAACATCTAAAAAACGCATCGATAAATATAGCTCATTTCTTGCGTTTGTAAGGATACGAGTACCGATCTTTGTTAACTTTTCTTTTACTTCGTTTCCCATATAGTAACTCCATTTTCTATTCGAAAACAAATTGAATTCGATGCATAAGTAATTCATGAATTATATTCATATCACAATTCAAATGTTTTTTCTATGTTATCAAACATTAATTTTTTATACTGCATAAAAAAGCTCGTGCCTTCAATATGGTTCATACTATGTGCCAACTCAATCATATCCTCAATATTATTTTCCGTGAATAAATCAAGTTTTACCAATTGTTCAATCTTAGCAACATCATCCTGCTTTAAGCATTTGGTAACCACAAACTTCAATTCTTCTTGAAGATAATGTTGATATTGATCCTTTGCATCCTTTAATAACTTAAACGGGTAACATAAACGATTTATCGCAATGTTATAAGCAGTTTCTTTCGTCGCATTTGCTGTAACATAACGAAACAACTCGTCGTATCGTTTATAGTCCACGTCATTATTATTCATGCATTCCCGATAATGAACTCCTGCCCCGTAGGTAACTTGGTTTATAATTCTTGCCTCGGTATTTTCTACATAATCATGTATATAACTTGGAAATACAAGCTTAGAGCAATTGTTCTCTCCCTGTTCACTACCATAGATTAGTGTAAACAACATTTCCTGGTTACCTTCTGCCAATAAGTCTTTGATGCATTTTGCTCTTCCTTCTATCATATATAAGGTTATATTACTTAATTCCTCACAATTTTTAAATGCTCCATCTTCCATATCATAAATATGATCCGAAGCAGTGATCGATTTTAGTTTCCGACAATTATAAAATGCATGACTTCCAATGGTCTTTATGGAATTTGGTAAAATTATTTCTATCATATTTCTACACTCAGAAAAAGCATATTTACCGATTTTATTAACTTCAATGCCATCAATTGATTCTGGAACTTCGACAATTGTAGATGTGCCTATATACTTTGTTATTGTTATGTTATCTTTATCAATGCTATATTCAAAGTTTTGTCCCATAAGTGTTTCCTTTCAAACAATAGCTTAATTCCTTATTTTCCTTCAATAAATGGTATAACTATCTATTTTAGTTCACACACAACGCTATTATTATAATTATTCTATACTTTAATAAAATAATAATCAATCCTATTATTAAAGTTATTTGATATAAATTTAACTATTTTTTATCATAATATAAGCAGAAGTATCTTCTATTAATTATTCATTTGTATACAAATTCTTTTTTTCTTCTAATTTTTAGAACTTTTTAATTTATTTTCACATTTCAGGATAAGTTTTTAACTCATTTTCACTATTTAGAATCTGTTTTTTGTAAATTTAATACTTTTCCTTTTTGCACCTACATCTTTCTACAATAAATCCAATTATTTCAAATAATCTATTGTGTTATTTATTTAACGATGTTATAATGCCTATATACATGTTCACTGTGTTAATACACACAATCATTCATAATAAAGGAGGATCTGTTGTTATGCGATTTACACTACCACGAGACATCTACTATGGTAAGGGGTGTCTAGAACAGTTAAAACATATTGATGGTAAGAAAGCCATCCTGGTATTAGGTGGCGGTTCTATGAAAAAGTTTGGTTTTGTTGACAGGGCATTGGCGTACTTAAAAGAGGCAAACATTGAAACAGTTCTTTTTGAAAATGTTGAACCTGATCCATCCGTAGAAACCGTATTAAACGGTGCAAAAGCAATGCGAGAATTTGAACCCGATTGGATTATTTCAATGGGTGGAGGTTCTCCTATAGACGCAGCAAAAGCTATGTGGGCATTTTATGAATACCCAGATACTAGTTTTGAAGATTTAATTATCCCTTTTAACTTCCCTACTTTACGTACCAAAGCGAAATTCCTTGCAATACCTTCCACTTCTGGTACAGCAACCGAAGTAACTGCGTTTTCTGTTATTACTGATTATGCAAAGGGAATTAAATATCCACTTGCTGATTTTAATATTACACCAGATATTGCGATTGTGGACCCTGAACTCGCTGAAACAATGCCTCCAACTCTAACAGCACACACAGGAATGGATGCTTTAACACATGCAATGGAAGCATATGCTTCTACACTTCACTCACCATTTACAGACCCACTTGCAATCAAAGCGATTCAGATGGTTTTTGAATATTTACCAACGTCATATGAAGGTAATACAGATGCAAGAGAGCAAATGCATTACGCACAATGTTTGGCTGGTATGGCATTTTCTAATGCTTTACTTGGTATTGTTCACTCCATGGCACATAAAACGGGGGCTGCATTCTCCACTGGACACATTCCTCATGGATGTGCAAATGCAATTTATCTTCCATACGTTATTAAGTACAATTCTAGAGTTGCCAAAGATCGTTATGCGGATATTGCTAGAAGTGTTGGAATTACAGGAACTGATGATGAATGTGTTGCAGCGCTGTGTGCTAAGATCGATGATTATAATGTACGTTTAAACATTCCTAAATCATTACAGGCATTTGGAATATTGGAAGACGAATTTAAAGAAAAATTAACGAACATCGCTGAATTAGCTGTGGGTGATGCCTGTACAGGTTCCAACCCTAGACCAATTACTCCAGCTGAGATGGAAAAATTACTTACTTGTTGTTATTATGGAACAGAAGTTGATTTTTAAACTTTACTAATTACATAATAATCCTTCTTTTGTAAGGGCATTATATGATAGTAAAATACTATGATATAGTGTCCTTCTCTTCATTTTTAATCTACTTCTTTTCTTCAAACTATGAATTTGTTTTCTCATATGTTATACTAACGTTATCATAAACTACATAGAAAGGATTGTTAAAATGTTAAAAGAATTTAAAGAATTTGCCCTTAAGGGTAATATGATTGATCTCGCTGTTGGTATGATTATTGGTACCGCTTTTAACAAAATTGTAACTTCACTAGTAAACGATATGATAATGCCATTGCTTAGTCTCTTTACTGGTAAAATCGATTTTACTACTCTATTTATTGCTTTAGACGGCAAGCATTATGATAAACTACAAGATGCTGAAGCCGCAAATGTGGCTATTTTTAAATATGGCTCATTTATATCTGGCGTTATTGACTTTTTAATTATGGCTTTTGTGGTTTTCCTTTTGGTAAAACAATTAAACAAGATTCGTAATCTCAGACCAAAAGAAGTACAACCAGTAGCTCCTACAACTAAGACTTGTCCATATTGCTATAGCGAGCTTAATATCAATGCAACACGTTGTCCACATTGTACATCTGTTTTAGAGGAAGCAAATACATCGATTTTAGAAGAAACAAATACATCAATTCCAAACACTTAAAATCATTTATAAAAATTCCTCGTATATTAAAAAGTAGGTGGATACATGAAAAAGAAACAATACTGGTATAGTTTAGACAATGCTGCAAAGGTGTTCCCTGCAGTATCAAATGTTGAAAGATCAAGCGTTTTTCGACTTTCCTTTTATTTAAATGAGACGATAGATCCAGCCATATTAGAACAAGCGGTAAATGAAGTATTGCCACGTTTTGAATCCTTTGCAGTTACTTTAAAAAGCGGTTTGTTTTGGTATTATATCGCTGCAAACAGACATCATTTTCAAGTTAAAAAAGAGTCACCGATACTATGCAAATACGTTCCTTGGGCGAATAATAATGGTTATCTCTTCTCAGTTTACTACTTTGAAAATAAGATTACGTTAGAGACATTCCATTCTCTAAGCGATGGTACTGGTGCCATGGAATTCTTAAAATCCATTACTTATACCTATTTTAAGTTACGCGGCCTAACACTAGAGCACGAAGGTGTTATTTTAAGTCAAACTCCATATACCGTCGAAGAAACTTCTGATATGTTTGTAAACTCATACGACCTAACAAATAAGAAGAAATTAAATGAGGAGCCAGCTTACCATATTACTGGTGAAAAATTCTCTAAAAATTTCACACTTGCAATTCGTATCAAAGTGCTGACGGAAGAATTACTAGAATTAACCCGAAACAACGATGTTACGATTGGCGAATATGTTACTGCACTTATGGCTTATAGTATCTACACCCAGATTCCAAATAAAAATCAATTCAAAAAGCCGATTAAAATGTTCATTCCTGTTAATTTAAGAAAATATTTTAAATCGAAAACCTTAAGAAATTTTTCTTTATATTTAAAAGTAACCTTTTCTCCAAAGGTTGCTTGGGATTTTCATTCTATGCTTATAG
This sequence comes from uncultured Clostridium sp., assembly GCA_905192625.1. Taxonomy (GTDB): domain Bacteria; phylum Bacillota; class Clostridia; order Lachnospirales; family Lachnospiraceae; genus Lachnoclostridium. The sequence continues at coordinate 8,347 of CAJJLI010000034.1, forward strand.
AAACAAAAAATCAATTTAAAGAACAGTTAAACAAAGAAGATTTACATGCCAGAATGAATGCAAATGTAGGCATTGAGAAAAATCCATTGATTCGTATCTTGCCTCTACCTCTTAAAAATATAGCATTTCAACTTGGATACTACTATTTTGCTGAGAATATAAATACATTTTCCATCTCAAATCTCGGTAATGTAAAGCTTCCAAATACCATGAACGAATTGATAAAAGACATTGATTTTTCTATCGGTGGAACAAATATGGCAATTGCATCCGTTCATGGAGCTACAAACCTTATGTTTAATACGCAATACAAAGATGTAAGTATTGTTCAAACCTTTATAAAACATCTTACTGAGCAAGGCCTTGCAATACAAATCGATACGAATTATAGGGAGGGTCTCGATGAAATATTGTAAAAATTGTAAATTATCTTATCATACGCCTTTAAGCACATGTATGTTTTGTAACAATGAATTAAGTGCAACAAAGAACGCCTCCGAATCCTACTGCTATCCAGCTTATACAAAAGAATCTAATAGTAGAAAAACCACTTTAAAAATAGTCTCTTTTATTTTATTTGTAAGTAATATAACTTGCTTTGTTGTAGATATGGCAAGCGGCAACAAAGGTATATCATGGTCACTTTACGTGTTAAGTGCAAGCATTTATTCTTATATTTTCTTGCATTTAATCACAAAAAAAGCACCTGGTATTAAAAAGGTATTTTATCTTTTTATTATAAGCATCTTAGAGCTATTAAGCATTGGAATATTATTAGGCACCTATCACTGGGTTACAGACTTTATTTTGCCTTTTGGTATTATATCTTTGAATATAACAATGACAAGTTTTCTTTTTGGTAAACGTATTAAATTATTTGATACTATTATATATACATTTGTTACTTGTCTTCTTGCTTTGCCTTCTTTATTACTACTACTATTACAAGTAACAAAAACTGATTGGCCATCCATCGCATGTATTATCTATAGTAGCGTTATTTTAATTGCACTTTGCTATTTTCGTCCTGACGAGATTAAAAATGAGTTATTGCGACGGATGCATTTATAATTTAAAACAAAAGGTATCAAGTGTTTATCACATCAATATTAAAAAAGAAGAGCGTATGATAATTACTCCTTAAAGAGACCGTTTGTCGCCATCAGTACTTCGGTTGTGGCAGATAAACATCTGTCACAATCTTATGTACCGTTATGAGCGGCAACCGAATGAGAACGTTTCTTTGTTGGATAATCATCATACACTCTATTTTAAAATTTAACTCTTATTTTTCTCTTACAAACCCCTTAAATCTAGTTCCTTGAAATGTAACTTTCCCCACATCACCTTCTACAATCATTCCATACTCATCGTCAGGGACTAAAAACTCCATACGATCTCCACTTTGCACCTGAAAAGTAACATAATATTGTGTCCTAGAAGTGGTAGTGTTCATATTATTGTTATGATGACGTGAAACATTCATTCGTTTTAAGACCACGGTCGCATCCACGGAAAGCATGGGTTGCTGATTGTTATTGCCCCATTGTGCTATACCTTTCACTACATTAATTAGTATAATGACGATGGCAATAAAAAAAATAATAAAAAATAAAATCATAAAAATTTTAAAAATTGGATCTACACTACCAAAACCATAACCTGGAAAACTATCCATATAACTTTCCTCCGTCCATGAATTTATTAATTCTATTTTGCAATATTTTGGTAATTTTTTCAATGTATTTATTCATATTTTGGGTATTATTTTATGAAACCTTTTGCCGGAAAGTTTGGATCTCAATTTTTCATAAACAATCGCATACATTACTTATACCATTTTGTAGCAAACCACCTGATTTCTCTTTATCACATCTAACAATAAAAAAGGCTCTGATTATGGGTTATCACTAAATACTCCTTAATTAATAATTTTGAACCTCGAACTTATCTTTTAT